>NZ_CP123622.1:372500-672500 GCF_029873255.1 Pigmentibacter sp. JX0631
CATTTGCTGAAATTCAGGATCATTGCGCCAAGCTAAGTAACCAATTCGTTCTCCAGCAAGACCTAAGTCTTTTGAAAACGACCTAATGAGCCAAGTATATTTATACATTTCCAAAAGTGAGTGTTGTTTTCCTTCATTAAAAAGAACTCTTGCATAAGGTTCATCCGCTACTAGTTGAATGTTTCTTCCATATTTTTCTTTTTGTTTATTTAAAATATTTGTAATCGCAATAAGTTTTTCTTTTTTATATGAAATTCCAGTAGGATTATTTGGTGAATTAATTAATACAATTTTTGTTTTATCTGAAATTTTTTTTTCAAAATCTTCAATATTAGGCTGATGGAACTCATCGCATTTTACAAAAACAGGCTTTGCTCCACAATTTCCAGTATATGGGATGTATTCAGGAAAATATGGAGTAAAAATTATTACTTCATCATTAATATCTAAGAAAGTTCTAAATACAATTTGAATAGCCCCAGCAGCACCTACAGTCAGAAAAATATTATCTTTTGTTAAGTTTACTTTTTCTGATTTTGATAATTCGTTAGCTAAAAATTCTCTTACATCAGGTAATCCAGCTGCATCCATATATCTATGACTGCCTTTTTCATTACTGTTTAATAGATGAATTAATAAATTTTTAATTTGTATTGGTGGTTCAAGATCTGGATTGCCTAAAGATAAGTCAATTAATTCAATATTTGGATTTTTCTGCTTTAAATTTTGTCCAAGCATAAATATTTTACGAATTTCACCACCCATGTTACTTAATTCTAAAAATTTTTTAGAAAATAATTCGTCGATTTGATTTTTATTTAATTTTCCCATCAATCAATCCTCTAATTTTAATTAGTATTAAAAAATTTATTTTCTTGTCTAAAATTTATAACGTATCTAGGGTATTATTCAATAAAAAATTAAAATTATTTAAAGTTAAGAAGAATTTATAAAATTATTTTATAAGCAAAGTCTCTTCAATAAAAGATCAAAGAGACTTTCAAAATTAGCCAAGTAAACGTAAAGCTGCTTGGGGTGACTGATTGGCTTGAGTAAGGACGGCAATACCAGCTTGCTTAAGAATATTAGATTGAGTATATCTTGTTGTTTCTTCAGCAAAATCAGTATCACGAATACGGCTATTAGCTGCAGAAAAGTTTTCACTTTGAATAGCAAGGTTTGCTATTGTTGAATTCAATCTGTTTTGAATAGCACCGAGATCTGCTCTAAATCCAGCAATAGTATTTATAGCTTGATCAATTTTAGCAATAGAGCGCTGTGCTCTATTTTTCGAAAATGTTGAATCTTTTTGATCTGGTTGGAAAACTCCAATGGATCCTTCTGAGTCATCATTTCCTCTTCCTAAATTTAATCCGACTGTACTTGTATCAATTTGATCAAATTTAATTCTAATAATGTTTACTGGGTTTCTTCCAAATGGGTTGTCAATACCCATTGCATCAACACCTTCATACCAGTTTTTACCAACTTGAACTTCAAAAGGAGGAGTATTTGCACGATTTAACATCATTGGATCAGGAATTTTATCTTCCGCATTTTTTCCAATTAGCAACAAACTACCATTGTATTCTGTTGAATTAGTAATACGATCAATTTCATCTTTTAAAGCAACATATTCTTTATTAATAAAGTCACGTTCATTGTTACCTATTGTATCTGAAGCACCTTGTACAGAAAGTTCACGAAGACGATTTAGAATATTTCCAATTTCGTTCATTCCACCTTCTGCAACTTGCACCATAGAAATACCATCGTTCGCATTTCTTTTAGCCATATTTAAACCACGAATATCTGCTTTAATTTTTTCGCTAATAGCAAGACCTGCTGCGTCATCAGCTGCTCTATTGATTCGATATCCTGAACTTAATTTTTCCATAGACAAATCATTCGCCATTGTTGAAAGATGTAAAACCCGTTGAGAGTTAAGAGACTGCATATTGGTCTGAATTCGCAAACCCATACTCTGTTTCCTCCATGAAATCTTTTTCCCCACAAAGTGGAGTGAGCAATCCTCCTGATTGCCATTTCCTTATTTGTAAAAACGTAAATGATTTTTCTTCACTTTACGGTGGCATTAAAATTTATTTTTAAATTTTATTGTGCCATCATAAACAAGGACTGCCTAAAAATTCGGAGAGAGTTTCTTCTTCTTAAATAGGCAATATTTGCTTAAGACAAGCATAAGACGCAATTATAAATTATTACTAGAACAAAAGATATTTGAGAGGTTCTTAATGCAGCCAAGTATAGACAAAATTAAAAATAATCCAAAACTTGTTTCTGGATTTGGTAAAATCGGAATTGTAGTAAATCAAACATCCATTACTTCAAACTATGAAGCAAGTTGTGAAATTATTTATGCTGCAACTAAACAACTAGATACATCAGAAGTATCTTGCATTTTTGGCCCACAACATGGTTACTATCAAACAGAGCAAGATAATATGCGAGAAACTCCAGATGATTACTACACGTTTTATGATGGGAAAAAAATTCCTCTTTATAGCCTTTATTCTAAAACAAGAGAACCAACTGCAGAGCAACTCCAAAATATTGATACTTTAATTGTTGATTTACAAGATATAGGGTGTAGGGTTTATACTTATATGTTGACACTAGCAGCTTGTTTAAAAGCTGCTGCAAAATATGCAAAGAAAGTTGTTGTATTAGATCGACCAAATCCTTTAGGGTTATGCGTAAAAAATAAAGTCAATAAAAATTGGAATTTCGTCGAGGGTGATAGGCTTAATTTAAAATGGCACAGTTTTGTAGGCTGGTACGATATACCAATGCGTCATGGTCTTTCAATGGGTGAATTGGGGCACTATTTCATAAAATATGATAAGTTAAATGTTGATTATCAAGTTATCTCTGTAGATAATCTTTCACGAAAAAACGATATATCTTCATATAAATTAATTAATTGGGCAATGCCTTCTCCTAATATTCCATGTTGGGAATCTGCATATTTTTTCCCTTCTTTTGTCAGTCTTGAAGGAACTAATATTAGTGAAGGGAGAGGAACTACTGTACCCTTTCAATTGATAGGAGCACCATGGTTAAACAATATTGACTGCCTTAAATTTTTAAATAAATTTAAAGAAATCTATTTAAATGATAAAAAAAATCCTTCCGCTATTGTTATTCGTCCGCACAATTTTAGACCAACATTTAATAAACATCATAATCAAATATGCTATGGTCTGCAATTTCATATTGAAAACCCACAGAACATCAATCTATTCAATTTAGGGATTTCATTTTTAACTTTTTGTAACTTTCATCACAGAGAAACTTTCAAATGGTCTGAACCAGGCTATGAATATAATTACACCGACTTACCTATTAATCTAATTTATGGTACTGATCGTTGGTTAAATTTTTTTAATGAACTGTCATCAGATTGGGATTTGACTCTTTTAAAAGAACAACTTGCTATTTCAGATAAAAGTGCGCAAAATTTTATAAATGAAGTTGAGGAACTTTTAATTTATAGAGAACAGGATGAGCAGACATAGTCTTTCTAAATCCACTGTAACCAATATATCCAAATTTTTATTGGATAGAAGCTTTTTTTATTTTACTTCCTTATTTCTTATTCTTTATTGTATACTAATAAATCTTATAACTTATTATTCTTGGCAGAAAAACTTTTTAAGTTACTTCCCTTTAAACATAGACATAATAAATTTACCAATTTTATCTTTTAAAGATTACTTAACTTTAATTACATTAAATTTTATTTCACTAATAATACCTTCAATTGTAATAAGATTTTGCATAGGTATTTTGTTGATAAAATCACAAATAAAAGTACAACGTTTTTTTACTTTAGTTGTAATAATATTGTTTATTTTTTCGACAAATTTTTCAGGATATTTTTTTGGAAAAAACACCGTAAACTCATCACTAGTAGTAAATACTTCCGGAATTCTAGTTTTTTTATTTATAATATTTTTTATTATTTCATTTATGATATTTTTTGTTAATATTAATGAGAATTTATACAAAAAGAAATTGAGAATAATTTTTTTATTTGCTGGTATTATAACTTTTTTAATCTATGACTGGAAGAAAACAGAAAATTTTAGAATTGAAAGCAAAGAAAATATAAAAAACACCAGTATTTTATTCATTCTTGAAAACGAAAATGATACAAAATTTGAAAATTTTAAAAAATCAAATGAATTTAAATATCTAGAAAAAAACTTTATTTATAACTCTTATGAAGTAGCTCTTGTGTCAAACATTCAGTTAGCAAATTACATATCTCTTCTAACAGGGCTGTATCCTTTTGAATCAGGTATTAGAAATGATATTCCCAATTCTTCTTTTTATATTTCCTTAGAAGAACATATGAAAAAAGTGCGAAATAAAAATTTAGAAATTACTTTTAGCAATATAAGTAATCCTTCAAGTATTGCTTCATTAAGTAAATATTTTGACTCAGGAGTACAATGCGATAATAACATCCAAAGTTTAAAAAATTACTTTTTTTTGCAAAACTTAAATCCTATTCTCATATTTCTTCCAAATTCGATTCTCCTGAAATTTTTTCCAGTTGCACTTTGCTTGAATAAAGTTGAAGATATAAGTGACATCATATTAGAAGATTTTTATTTAAGATTAAATGGAAAAAGTGATAGAAAAAAATTAATTGTTACAGTCCTTCCAGATAAATTTGATTCTTTAAATTTAATAAAAATCATTGAAAAAATCAATGAAACTCTTGAGTCTCAAGAAATAAATATTAATATACTCCCTATCAAAAAAAATAAAAAAACAGAATTAATTGAACTTACTAAAAAATCTTCGCCAAATTTGCCGCTACAAAATATAATTAATTTAGGAAATATATTTTTTAACAACTACAAAAATGATATTCAATTCAACTACTTTGAGGAAAATAATAGTCTTAATTCAAACAAAGTATTTAATCTTATAAATGACAGAGTTTCTCTTAACTTTAATGATAATATAAATCAAGCATTAGGGTTAAAAAGATACTACAAATGTATTTCAAATGAAGGCAGAGATGAAAGTTACTTTTATGAAAGTAATAAAAGAGATTTTCCTCAAAAAATAATTTCAAATTATAAAGAATTAAATTCAAATTGTTCTAAACAGATAGAAAAAAGTTTATTTAACGACATTAATTTTTTCATCAACAAACAATTTTTTGAAAAAATATTTATATTATATTCGGAAAAAACATGAAAAAATCTCATGAAAAAAAATACCCATACGTTATTCTATTTTTTCTTTTATTTTTATCATCTTTATACATATTTAGAAATGCAATCTACTATTTTTTGATTAAGCAAAATATATTTATAGAAACAATCCAGAACCTTTCAGTAGATGAATTTATAGAAAAAAATCAATTTAATAAAAATATGTTCCTTCTTAACATAACCAATCTTCAAGAAGATAAATATATTTTCGATCATTTTAAATACAATAAACATTTTAAAAAACAAGAAATAAATGTTGAATTAATGAAAGATAATTCAATTAATAGTATCGAAAAAACTAATAGCTTACAAAAAAAAATTATTTACTCTTTGAGTAACAATAAAAAAGAACTAATTGAGACCACCTCTATTATACTTTTACCAAATGAAAGTATATCATGTGAATGTTATGATTTAATAAAATCAAAAACCCTAGTTTTTGAAAATAAAGGAATTGCAGCAAATAAAAACGAAACTCCAAGCCATGTCATACTAACTTTTGAAAACAATGGAAAGTTACAATTTGAAATTAATAACAATAATTACACAGAAATAAAAATACCTGATAATTTTAATGCAAAATTACTTACTATTTCATGGACAAAAAATTCATCTGGCGCACTTATTTTTCATGGAATAAAGAAAAATAATCCCAATAAAAAATCAGTATTCATCACTTTTAGGTATAAAAAGTTATCAGATAAATTCTTTAATGAAATAAAAAATATATACCAAAGCAGTAACCTATTTTTAAATAGAAACTCATTTCCTTTATCCACAAACTACAAAGAAAATATTTTATCACTTGAAGCAAATAATTCATTTATAAACAATGGATTTACATATAAATCAAATGATATTTTTAATGAAAATTTTAAATATTTATTTAAAATTATAAACAGTAATTATAAATCACTTTTAAAAATAAATATTTCAGAAAATCCTTCAGAAAAATTAAATGAAAGTAATGCAAATCAATATATTTCAATAAATAGAAAAAGGTCTTTTTCTAATATTTCAGACTCATTATCTCAAATTATTAATAACACAACTCAAGACTTCATAAGTATAAATATTGAAAATGAAAGTTTCTCTGAAGAAAATTTATTAAACACATTAAAAAGCATTGACAAAAATACGAATGTATTTTTTCTAAACTCATATGACTTTACCTTTAATTCAGATCAATTAAAATCGAATTTTTCAATTATTGCTGCCTTAAGTAATTCCGTAAATAAATTATTTCTAAATTCATTAAGTAGTATCAAGGAAGACAGTCCTGTTTCTCAAAACCTATTAATTAATTTAATAATTTCTTATATCAAAGGAACAGAAGTATTTAATTACAAAGAATCACAAACTATCGTATTTCATTCACCAAATGAAGAGTATTTTTTATTCAAAAATAATTACTATTTTACAAATGAAAAATTTTTCATTCCATTAACCTATTTTCCTGATTATATAAAAAAAATAGATGAAGAAAGAGATAAATATCAGTTACAAGATTTAGCATTTTCTTTTTACAATTTTAAGACTATAAAGTTTAAAATTTCTACTAAAGACAAAATTGCCCGTTGCTTTTCAGACTATAATATAAAAATTTGGCAAATTTATTTTGACTCAAAATCAGAATCTTATGTTGCGGATTTGAAAGTACAGAGTGAAAGTGCTATCTCAAAACTACAAGTGAATTGCTTATTGTATTCTGAGCATTTTGCAAATAATTTTCAACTCGAATTTTTTAAGGATAATAAAAATTTGGATCAATTGCAACTCAGAGTAGGTGAGTTTTTATTAAGACCAAATCCTAACTTTATTACAAATAATTTGTTTACGATCAATAATTCAAGTGATTTTTATTTATTAAAATCTTATGAAAATCATGCAAATGATCATATAAGTAATGATTTTGATTTAAAAATAATTTCACATTTTTTCCCTAAAATTCCTGACAATTTGCAGTACTTTATATCTTACAAAGAAAAAAAATGAAACTTTTATATAATAAACAAGAACAAAAAATAATTCTTAGTGGAAATACGTTTAATTTAAAAGAAAAAATAAAGAATATTGGAGGAAAATGGGACCCATTAGCAAAAAATTGGTGGTTTTTATTAACAGAAACCAATATTGATAGTCTTAAAAAATTAGGATTTTCTTTTGAAGATCAAGTAGAAATATTAAACCAAGAAGAAAATTATAAACCTGTTGATTCGTATTCAGTAACTAATTTTCTCCAAATTATAAATAGTATTCTTTCAAAAAATTTGCAACAAAACTATTGGATATGTGGAGAAATTACTAATTTAAAACAAAGCAATGGTCATCTTTTTTTTGAATTAGTAGATAAAGAACAAGCTTTATCTAACTTTAATAAAGCAGCTAGTATTCCATGTATTATTTGGGCTAATGGAAAGAAAATTTTGGAACCTAAATTAAATCAAATTTTGCTTTCTGATGGTACAAAAATCAAAATACTAATTCGCTGTGAGTTTCGCAAAGAAGGAGCAAAAATTGTCGGAATTGTTGAAAATATCGATATAAACTTTACTCAAGGTGAACTAGCCCTTCAGCGTCTTGCGATAGTTCAGTCTTTAAAGAAAAAAGGGCTGTATCATAAAAATAAAGCATTACCTTTTCCACAATATCCTTTAAAAATTGCATTGTTTACAGCAAAAGATAGCAGGGCATACTCAGATTTTCTAGATGAACTTTCTTTATCAAAAATTTCTTTCAAAGTAACCGTATTTGACTGTAATATGCAAGGGGAAAAAACTTCCGAAAATATTGTTTCAGCGTTTCAAATCATAGCAAAAAATATTCATTCTTTTGATTGTGTCGTTATAACAAGGGGAGGAGGAAGCAAATTAGATTTGCGTTGGTTTGACGATTTTGCCATCGCAGAACAAATAGCTTTAAGCCCTATTCCCGTTATCACGGCTATAGGTCATTTTGACGATAACAGTATTGCTGATGAGGTTGCCAATATCGCTGAGAAAACTCCCACAGCAGCAGCAGGAATTTTAACAGATTCGGTTCTGAATTCTTACCAATTATTTTTTCAAAGAATTGATAATATTACTTATTATTTACTAAAAAGACTCGCAAAAGAAAAGAATCTTGTTTTATTGCTTCAAGAGAAGTGTACATCAATAGCAATCAACAGAATCCAAACAGAGCAAAAAAATATTAAAAATATTGAAAAAATGTTGAAAATAATCAAATCAAGCATAGAACAAAATCTGCAACGAGGATTTGCTTTAGTTTACGATGAACAAGGTAATCTTTTACAAGGAAAGCATTTTTTGCAAGAATCTTTTTCAAAAAACTTGAAACTTAAATTCGCTGGTGATTGCGAAAATCACCATATCTTTGTAGAAGTCAAAGTGAAAGCAGTAAGCGAAAGTAGAGAATCTACTTAGTTAGACTTTTAAATTTAAAACATGGAATTTCTATGGAAAATCAAAGTTATCCAGTCTTATTAAAACAAGTTAATGACATTTTAATGAAGATGGAAAATGAAACCATTCCTATTGATGAGCTTTCCCAAAAATTAACAGAAGCTTATAACTTAATAGAAAAGTTAAAGTCTCAACTCTTCAGTGCAGAAATTCAAATTGAACAAATAATTAATTCAAGAAATTTAAACTTAAATTCTAGTGAGGAGAACAATGGATCTCAATAAATTACCCAGAACAAAAATTGTTTGTACTTTAGGGCCTTCTTCAAGCAATAAGGAAATGATTTCAAAGCTAATTGATGCCGGAATGAATGTAGCGCGATTAAATTTTTCACATGGCGACCACGAGATGCACGCCGCTAATATAGCGCTCATCCGAGAAATCTCACGTGAAAAAAATAAGCAAGTAGCCATACTACAAGATCTTCAAGGTCCAAAAATAAGAACCGGAAAATTAAAGGATGGCGGAATTAAGATTATCCGGGGTCAAATTTTAACTTTACGTTATGCGCCAGAGCAAACTTCAAATGAATTTATTCCAATTGATTATCGTGAACTCGCAAACGATGTAAAAGTTGGAGCCAGAATCCTCTTAGATGACGGTCTTTTAGCAATGAAAATTATTGATATAAAAGGATCTGATGTCATTTGTGAAGTTACGCATGGTGGTTTTTTAAAATCTCGCAAAGGCGTAAACTTTCCTGAATGCCATCTTTCTATACCCGCAACAACTGAAAAAGATATTCGTGACTTATTATTTGGCGTGGCGCAAGGAGTTGACTACGTTGCTCTTTCATTTGTCCAAACTCCAAGCGATGTTGCAAAACTAAAAATGATGTTACGTGCCCTAGGAGCAGATACTCCTGTAGTAACAAAAGTAGAAATGCTTGGTGCAATTAATTATATCGATGAAATTTGTGATGTCTCTGATGGAATTATGGTTGCTCGTGGTGATTTAGGTGTTGAATGCGGATTTGCAAATGTGGCTGCATATCAGAAAAAAATTATTGAAGCTGCCCTCAAAAAAGGCAAACCTGTCATAGTTGCGACTCAAATGCTCGACTCTATGATTGAGCACAGAAGACCAACCAAAGCGGAAGTGTGTGACGTAGCAAACGCTGTGTTTGATCACGCCGATGCAACAATGCTGTCAGGCGAAAGCGCTTCTGGTAAATACCCTGAGCTTGCTGTGTCAACTATGCGTGATATTTTGAATCGGGTTGACAATAGCAAAACACTAGCACCAATAGAAACTATCCCCTTTAATGAAAATGAAAATGAGTTTTCAGGGGAAGCTTTTGCTAAAACAGCTGTAGAACTTGCAGAAAAAATGAATGCGACAGCAATAATTTGCCTTACTTTAACTGGCAGTATGGCTAGATATGTAGCAAAATATCGCCCTCAAACTCCCGTAATTGCTTTTAGCCCACGCCCAGATGTTGTCAGAAAATTATGTTTAGTACGTGGAGTGCTAGGGGTTTTGAATAATATTTTTTATGATACGGATACTGCATTTTCAGAAATTGGAAAATATTTAGTAAAAGAAGGATTTGTAAAAGAAGGTGATCTTATTTTAATAACAGGAGGCATTCCAGTTAGCCAAATGTTACCAACAAACACTTTGAAAGTTCATAGAGTAACAAAGGCTGATTTTCTTTAAACCAGCCTTTGGCGTTCATTAAATAAGATTAAAATAATTACCAATAATTTTTTAGATTCAAAGCCTCTCTGGCGCGTTTTGTTACTTGTTCTGCATAATATTGCGCCCGTTCATAGCCTGGGCGCAATATTTTTTTCACCGCGTCGATGTCACTTAAGTAATACTCATATTTTTCACGATAGTTTCCAAATACTTTTTCATGTTCTTCTATGAAATCTTTTTTTGCATGACCATAGCCATAGCCAGTACCATTTTTTAGTCTTTCTTGCATGTAAGAAATTGCTTGTGGTGAAGCAAAAGATTTAAAAATTTGAAATATCGTACAGGTTTCAGGATCTTTAGGATCATCTAAACCTTTTGAATCTGTTTTAATTTCTTTTACTTTTCGTTCTAATTCTTTTTTAGAAGAAAAAATAGGTATGACGTTGTCGTAACTTTTACTCATTTTTCTCTCGCCATCAGTTCCGACAAGAGTAGGTGTTTCTTGGATAATCGCTTTAGGAATGTTAAAAACATTTTTTTTCACTGCATTGTTGAATAATTGAGCCATATCCGAAGCATATTCCAAATGTTGCGCTTGATCTTTTCCAACAGGTACAAATTGAGAATCGAAAGTTAAAATATCTGAAGACATTAATGCGGGATAAAATAACAAACCGGCAGTAGGTGTTTTTCCATTTGCTAGAGCATCTTTATAAGCGTGTGAGCGTTCTAGCATTCCTGAGGCTGTTACACATGATAAATACCAAGAGTTTTCTTGAATTTGTGGAAAATTACTTTGCAAAACAATAGAATTATCATTTATGTTAAAACCTAAAGCCAGATACAGTGCTATTAATGGATGTGATAATTCACCTGGACGAAATATTTCTGTTTTATTTGTTAAACCATGCCAATCAACACACATCAGGATAACTTCATTATTTTGGTCTTGAGATTGTTCAATACAGGGTTTTATTGCGCCAAAATAATTTCCAATATGGACTTCTCCTGTAGGTTTAATACCTGTTAAAAATCGCTTTTTATTACTTTTCATTTTTTGAATATCAAGGTTTTCAAGTTTTTGTGTGCTTTCTTTCATTTTCAAGCGACTCCTAAAGTCTGTAAAAGGCGAATATACAAGCGGTAGCTATACCATGTTAAACTTTTAATTACAATTAAGTGCATTTTAGAAAAAAAAATGGTAAGCAAGAAAAGCTTCCTTTTTCCTATTTTTTGTCGTAAAGGCTATTGACCACAGGAGAAAAGTTGACACTGATGGGGATTGTGTTTGTCCTGATAAATGTGAAAAAATAGAACTATAAAAGTTCTTGCTTGTTATCTATAAGAGGGTGATTATGACTCTAACAAAAGACAAAATTGTCGAATTAATTCGTTCTAAGACTCAATTTTCTTCGCAAGAAGCAAAGAACTTGGTGGAAACTATTTTAGAATCTATCAAATCTAAACTTGAAAACGGAGAAGAAGTAAAAATTTCCGGTTTTGGAAAATGGGTAGTACGTGAAAAAAGAAGCCGTCCAGGGAGAAATCCTCACACAGGACAGCGAATTGAAATTTCCGCTCGTAGAGTAGTCACCTTCCATCCTTCTGAAAAACTAAGAGAGGCTGTAAACAACGCTAATCTAGATGATAGTAAGGTTGTAATGGCGGGTACTCATGAAGAAGAATATAATGAGTAAAAAGAAATAATTTAAATTATTTCTTTTTAGCTGCAGATTTTTTAGCCACTCCAACTCTTTCCTTTAAAGACTTCGCAACGCGGAAACTAATTTTCTTTGAAGCTGGAATTTTAATTTCTTCACCTGTTTGTGGGTTGCGGCCTTTACGAGCAGCGCGGTCTTTACAAGTAAGAATACCTACTTTATCAATACGTACTTTATGCCCACCAGCAACATTGTCTTCAATAGCTTCAAGAAATGCTGAAATTACTTCTTTAGTAATTTTCTTTGGTAATTGTTCAAATCTAGCTGAAACATCTGCAATGATTGCACTAGTTGGAACAGTTGTTAATGTACTTTTGCTTTTTGCCATAATAGAAAAACTCCATGTGTTAATTAATGATACCGATTGCCCGGAAATTTGTATTTACAATTCATTCTTTGATAATGCAAGAATTGCAGTAAAAAAATCTGATCAAATTTTCCGAAAAGAAAATTTATTAATAAATTTGTGTCAATTTTAGATTGATTCATATATGAATTCGCATTGACATCTGCTTAATGGATAAATTGGGACAGCACATTATTATGAATAAATCTTCTTTAATTTCTAAATACTTCTTTCCAGAAGCAAACGAGAAAGAGTTTAATAAATGGGCAACTATTACTTTAAATGCTTCACTCAATTTTTTATACAATAAAAATGGAAAAAAAATCTACGGCGAAATTTCCCCGAAAGAAATTTCAAAATTATTTTCTTCGCCATTGGTTCCCTTGAAAGGTGAAAAAATACCCAAAGTTTTACAGGAAACAATTGACAATATTGTTAAAAATTCTGTAAAAGTATCTCATCCTAACTTTATTGGTCATATGACAGGCGCAACGCCTAGCTTTTCTTTACTATGTGACTTATTAATAAGCACTTTAAATCAAAATGTAGTTAAAATTGAAACTGGACTTTCTGCCACTTATGTGGAATGGCAAACCCTTACATGGCTTCATAAACTTGTCTATAAAAGAAATAAGATATTTTATCAAAATATTATAAATAATGCTGATAAAGCTCTGGGAAATTATTGCAGTGGAGGGACATTAGGTAACCTAACAGCTCTGCTTGTTGCCAGAAATAAAGCTTTTCCAGAGGTTCATAAAAAGGGGGTATATGCTGCCTTACTTAATTCAGGCTTTCAGCGCACAGTGATTTTAGTTAGTCAACGTGGGCATTACTCAATAAAAAAAGCAGCTACTATTCTTGGCATAGGTGAAGATAATATTATTAGCATACCTTGCGAAGCTTTTACTAATAAAATAAATATCGTGGAATTAAAAAAAATAATTCACAATCTGCTTAATACTAAAACAAAAATAATAGCATTAGTTGGTATTGCAGGGACTACAGAAACTGGAAATATTGATGATTTAGAAGAACTCGCTAAAATTTGTCGAATGTACAAAATATGGTTTCATGTAGATGCCGCATGGGGAGGAGCCTTATTGCTTTCCAATAAAAAGCGTAATTTACTAAAAGGAATTTCTTTTGCAGATTCTGTTGTTATCGACGGGCATAAATTCATGTATTTATCAATGTCACACAGCGCTGTTTTATTTAAAGACGAAAACGCTTTAGACTCTATTAGACACAATGCTAACTATATTATCCGCAAGGGGAGTATTGACTTAGGCAGAACAACGATCGAAGGCAGCAGAAGATTTGACTCTTTAAAATTATGGTTTCATTTTAAGGCACTGGGTAAAAATGGTTATAATCAATTAATTTTAAAAGCTATTAGTAATACTTCACAATTAGCAAAACTGATTGAGAAAAGTTTAGCATTTGAGTTAACAAGTTTTCCTGAGACAAATATTGTTACCTATCGATATACAGGCAAAATTTTAAAAAACTTTTTCCAGAAAAACAGTAAGATTTTTAAAATATTTAATAATCAACTCAGAAATGATAATAATGATATTAGTGACAAAAAATTACTGAATTTATTAATTAAAATAAATTTATTTCTTAATGAGTTAAACATTTATATCCAAAAAAAACAAAGACAGTCGGGAAAAAGTTTTGTCTCAAGAACAACTTTAGAAACTGTTTATCCAAGCCAAGAAATTGTCGTCCTTAGAGCAATTCCTTTTAACCCTCTCACAAATAAAAAAATTTTAACCGACATCTTAAAGGAACAGGAGTTTCTTGGGAATGAGTTTTTGCAAAAAAAAGGGAAAGGTTTCTTAAAAAGGGTGCCAGAGTTGAAGGATTTTATTTAATCATATTTAAGTCTTAAATAGTTAAATGGAAATGGTGTTGCGTATCCTCACAAATGTCTTAAAATGAAGGAATGGGTTTAATTTTAACATGACCGCAAAGGAGTAACTCAATATGGCTGATAAAAAAACGACAAGCCGAACATTACCACTTTTGCCCCTGAGGGAGTTGTTGGTTTTTCCGCATACTGTCGTCCCTTTGTTTGTTGGTCGTGAAAAGAGCATCAAAGCTTTGGATGATGCTATGGCGAGAAATAGAGAAATATTCCTTGCTGCACAGAAGAAACCAAAATCTAATGATCCTCTTCCAGAAGAAATTTATGAATTTGGAACGATAGCTCAAATATTGCAACTTCTTCGCTTACCAGATGGAACCGTTAAAATTCTAGTCGAAGGAAAAAAAAGGGGGCGTATTTCCAAGTATGTTGAAGCTAACGAAATGCTTGTAGTCGAAATTACCGAAGTACAAGAACCTAATGGACGTTCAGCTGAAAATGAAGCTCTTGTGAGAACGGTAAAACAAGCATTTGATACTTATGTTAAATTAAATAAAAAAGTCCCGCCAGAAATGGTATTTTCAATTTCAAGTATTGAAGATGAAAGTCGTTTAGCTGATACGTTAGTTGTGCAATTAGCTAATTTAAAACTTGCCGATAAGCAAAGAATTCTTGAAACAATCGATCCTGCTAAAAGATTAGAAGAAATATTTAGTATAATTCAGTCAGAAATTGAAATTTTGCGAGTTGAAAAGAAAATCAGAGCGCGTGTTAAACGCCAGATGGAAAAAACTCAAAAAGAATATTACTTAAACGAACAGATGAACGCTATTCAAAAAGAATTAGGCAATTCTGATGACATCAGAACAGAAATTGCAGAAATTGAAAGTAAAATTAAAACTAAAAAACTTAGTGAAGAAGCGAAAGAAAAACTTAAAAAAGAAGTTAAAAAACTACGCAGCATGAGTCCAATGAGCGCTGAAGCAACTGTTGTAAGAAATTATATTGATACAGTTCTCTCATTGCCTTGGGCTGATTATGCGCCAACCATAAAAGATCAAATGTTTGCTGAAGAAGTATTAAATGAAGATCATTTTGGCTTAGAAAAAGTAAAAGAAAGAATTTTGGAATATTTAGCAGTGACTAGTCTATCAGACAAAATTAAAGGTCCAATACTATGTTTAGTTGGCCCCCCTGGAGTTGGAAAAACGAGTTTAGCAAAAAGCATCGCACGCTCAACAGGACGCAATTTTTCACGCATTGCACTAGGTGGAGTCCGAGATGAAGCTGAAATAAGAGGGCATCGTAGAACATATATTGGCGCTATGCCTGGAAAAATATTAAATGCAATTAAAAAGTCGGGGAGCGGAAATCCCGTTGTCTTGTTAGATGAAATTGACAAGATGAGCTCTGACTTTCGTGGAGACCCTTCTAGCGCTATGCTCGAAGTTCTTGATCCTGAACAAAACCATGCTTTTAATGATCACTACTTAGACTTAGATTACGATCTTTCTCAAATATTATTTATTGCAACAGCCAATAGTTTAAACGGCGTACCAAAACCTTTACTTGATAGAATGGAAATCATTCATTTGAGTGGCTATACGGAACAAGAAAAAATAAATATTGCTCAACAACATTTGGTGTTAAAATCTATTAAGTCAAACGGACTAGAAAAATCTGAACTAAAATTTGAAAATTCAGCTTTAGAAGAACTTGTTCGTTACTATACTAGAGAAGCTGGAGTCAGAAATTTAGAACGTGAAATTTCTAGCATATGCCGAAAAATTGCCCGGGATTTGCTTAAAACTATTAATAAAAAATCTAGTAAAGCAAAAGAAAATAAAGAAAATAAAGAAACAGAAAATACTGCAAAAGCCGTTTCCTTAGAAGGGTTAAAAGCTCCATTAATTGATGGAGCATTAGTGCAAAAATATCTCGGCCCTAGAAAGCATAGTATTGGAGAAAAAGAATCTAAAAATGAAATAGGTGTTGGACAAGGTCTTGCATACACTGAAGTGGGTGGCGATCTTTTAGTCACTGAAGTAGCTGTAATGAGCGGAAAAGGTAACTTAAAAATTACTGGTAAACTTGGCGATGTCATGCAAGAATCAGCTCAAGCTGCTTTCAGTTATGTCAGATCAAGAGGTACTTTTTTAGGCTTAGAAGATGAGTTTTATTCTAAAATTGATATTCATGTCCATTTTCCAGAAGGTGCAATTCCTAAAGACGGGCCAAGTGCAGGGATTACAATGGCGACTGCTTTAGTTAGTGCTCTAACAAAAAAACCATTTAATCGAGAAGTTGCAATGACCGGGGAAATTACCCTCCGTGGAAGAGTATTACCAATTGGGGGATTAAAAGAAAAACTTCTTGCAGCGCATAGAGGCGGAATTAAAAAAGTAATCATTCCTAAAGAAAATGAAAGAGATTTACTCGAAATTCCTAAAAATATCTTACAAGATTTAGAAATTATTCCAGTTGATCATATGGATACAGTCCTTCTGCATGCTATTGCTTGGGAATCTAATGATGCTCTTGAAACCAAGTTAAAAAATGCGCAAATAGGAATTGCAGCCGTAGCGAATAAAGGTAATCCAACTCCTTTACACCATTAATTTTATTTTCATGAACCTTCTGAGCGGAGCTTATGAAAAAAAATAATGACTTAGAGAAATTAGATTTAGAAGATTTAAAACATCAGTGGTTGGCAATGATTGATACCATTGCAGATCCATTGGTGTTTATTGATAATCACTACAATATATTACGAATCAATAAATCCTATTTACAAATCGCAAAAAAATTTAATCCCAAAGCTACTTATAATACATTAATTAACAAAAAATGTTATTCCGCTTTTGCAAATAAAAATGAACCTTGCAAAGACTGTTTACTTAACGAAGCGAAAGTTAACAGACCTGACATAGAATGGACTAGCGAACATTTATTTCCAAATGAAACATTCACAATACGTGCGCATGTAATGGAAAAAACACCTGAACACAAAGAAGGTCGATATGTTATCCACTATCGGAATATTACTCTACAAAAACAACTGCAGAAAAGTTTAGCACATGCAGACAAATTAGCTGCAATTGGAAAACTCGCAGGTGGTATAGCGCACGAGCTAAACAGTCCATTAGCAGGAGTACTTGCTTTTACTCAAATATTACTAAGTGAATTAGATTCTACTGATAGGCACAAAGAAGATTTGCAACAAATAGAGATTGGTGCGAAAAAATGTAAAGAAATAGTTGAAAATTTATTAAGTTTTGCAAGACAAGATGGAAAAATAGAACTCTTTACAGAGATAAATTTAGTTCTCGAATTAGAAAAAACATTAAAACTTGCAAAAGGATTTTTACAACAAAAACATATACAAACTGTTTGGGAAATTAGTAATACAGAAGGAATTATTTCTGGTAATTCAGGGCAAATAGGGCAAATTTATTTAAATTTGATAACTAATGCAATTCAAGCTATGAAAAATGGTGGAGTTATTACGTTTTCAAAATATGAAGATCAAAAAAATATTTATATAGTAATTGAAGATACGGGTTCTGGAATTAAACCAGAAAATATTGATAAAATCTTTGATCCCTTTTTTACCACTAAACCAATAGGTGAAGGTACTGGATTAGGATTATCAATTACCTATTCCTTAGTTAAACAGCATGGCGGAGAAATTAAGGTAAAATCAATTATAAATGAAGGTACTACGTTTACCTTAAAATTTCCTAAAAAATTATAAAGTATAATTTACATATTTTTAAATAAATTTTCATCCGCTGTTATTACTTGATATTTAATTTTTCCGTTAATCACCACAAAAGTATCACTACCAATGTTATAATCTATTCCGTTTACTTTTACATTCCAAGTTAAATATATAATTTGATCAGAAATTAAAAATTTATTTATACTATAGCCTTCAATAGCAGCAGAAGCAGCCGCAATTTTAACAAAAACTTGTTCGATATTGCTCTTTCCTGTAATTACTTTACCATTAATAATTAACTGCGCATCATCACTATAGTCAGATAAAATTCCACTTATATTTTTATCTTTTAAATACCCAACCCGTCTATCAAACAATTTCTTTGATACTTCTGTTAAATTTGCTGGTTTATTACTCGCAATAGTATTATTTTTTTGATTCTTTTTCTGACTACCAAAACTAAAAGGATCATACTCTGAATTTACAGCGTTCTTTTTCTCACACTTCTTAAAGTTCCATTGAACAAGTGGTGATGTAGTTATAGGCATAGCAACTGAAAAATTACTTGGATTGTATTCATGTACTTCTAAAGCAAGTCCATTTTTTACTCTAGAAGAAAGGATTAAATAACTTCTATTTGTTTCTTTTTGTTTTAATTCTGTTACTTGTGAAAAATAAGAAGAATTAAGACTCGAATAGTTTCCATTCATAATCGTATTATTACTTAAAAACTCAATAGAGTTATTTTCTTTCAGAATATCTATTTGATTTTGTGTTAAATTAGGCAAAAATCTTTTAACTTCATTTATAAGGTTTTTATTATTAATTTGATAAGTAGCAACATTACTTCCTTTATCATAGCTCACTAAAATATCATTTTTGTCACAAGAGAGATATACTTCATTTGCAAGTGAATTAGATGAATAAACTGATAAACCCATCAAAACACTTAAATAAAGATATTTATTTTTCATATATTCTCCAAATTTTTATATTAAAACAATTAGAACACAGTTAATTTAATTAATATTAATAAAAGTAACAAAAATTTAATATATTTTTATTTTTTTTTAGTCAAATTTTTAAGGAAGTATTTTTATTTTGAAATTTTATTTTTTTATTTAATTAAAACTAGTTAAATAGTAATTATAATGCATTAAAACATTCTTTGGATATCTTTAGATATAAAACTAAACTATATAAAAATTAAAATAGTAAATTAATTTTTATATAATTAGTTTACTATTTTTTTCATACTTAAATTATTTCGAGAAGATCTAATCTATAAATATTTCTAAATTTTTTCTGAAAATTTTAGATAAATCATTCTGTTTCTTTAATTACTAAAAATTCTTTCTCGAAAATTTATAAAAGGAGTGGGGTCATAATAAAGTTCTAACTTCTCTATTAAATGATTTTTAAAATTAAGCTGTACAGCAGCTCGAGAAGTTTTATTTTGAAAAGTTAACAGATAAGTTAACAATACTTTTTCCCCATTAGCAAAGCTTTCTAGAATCTCAATGTTTTGAACTATTTGAGAATATCCTTCGATAGCTCGCAAAACATTTTCTTTCTTTTTGATTGAGCTCATAGGTCCTACAAATTCAATCTCTTCGTCAAGCAACTCGCTTAAATTATTGATATTTTTTTCTACAATCCATGCATAATACTGTTTTGCTAATTCAATATTGCTTTTTCGCATTTTTTCCTCTTAAATTAGTAATCTAGATGAACCTATATTAAATATAGTATACTATATTTAATATAGGTTCATCTAGATTATATGTCAAGGAGATTTATGAAACGCACATATCAAGCACAAAATAGAAAACAACAAGCAATAAATACAAAGACTAGAATTCTAGAAGCTACAAAAAAATTATTAATTTCATTTAATTATAATGACATTACGGTTCCACAAATTGCCGCAACTGCGGGCGTTTCAACTCCAACAATTTATTCGCTCTTCAAATCAAAGCTCGGTATTTTAAAATCTTTACTAGATTCAGCCACAGACGCAGAAAAATTTTCTCAATTAGTAATAGAAACAAAGTCATCCGCTACGTTAGAAGAAAAATTAGCTCAAGCTGCTAAAATGACTTCCCAAATTTATTCTGCAGAACAAAATTTAATTAACACTTTAAATGGTTTAACTGGTATTTCTAATGAATTAAGTTTAATACAAAAAGAATTAGAAGAACGGAGATATTCACGCCAAGAAGAAATGGTGAAACTAATTTTAGGCGATATTAAAAATTGTAACCAAATGGAACTTCAAAAAGCACGTGATATTTTTTGGGCTCTAACAAGTAGAAATTTTTACCAATTACTAGTCGCAGAAAGACTGTGGAAGGCAGAAGAATTTGAAAACTTTCTTAAACAAATACTAGTTAATATTTTTCGAAAATAATCACTTGAAAACCAAAATATATTTAAATATTGAAGAAAAACATGCGCTTCAGGATAGAGGCATATGCAAATACTAGAAAAAACTGAACATTATAAATCTCGGTGGGATACATTTTTTAAACTGGTTGAAAATTAAAAAAGCCGCATTATTGCTAATGCGGCTTTTTTAAAAGAGAAAGCTTATTTGCTTTCCTTGTGGATAGTATGCTTGCGGCAATACTTACAATATTTTCTTAGTTCAAGCTTTTTAGTGGAAGCCTTTTTATTTTTTGTAGTTGAATAAAGATTGTTCCCAGAACATGCAATCTTGCCATCACCACTACAAATTAATTTAATGATATCACGCATTTAGTTAACTCCTAGTTTCAATATCTGTGCACACGCATATAAAAACGCAGTGGCGCAAAACGTACAAATAAAATTAGAATTTTGCAAGCAGTTTCTGTCAGCATATGATACAGCAAAAGGTTTTATTGATTATGCTCTGTATCGGAAAGGATAAAATGGCAAATGGCAAATTCACTCCAACATATTGAAAATATTATTAAAATAATTGAAGACGATATTTTAGCGACAAATTCAACTGTTGTGAAAGAAAATATTTGCCACCAAGAATTTTCTGAAATAGCTGCAGCCATACAGTACCCATTAACTGCTGGTGGTAAAAGAATTCGCCCTTTACTTACTCTTCTTTGTGCCGGAACTTTTGGAGGAGAAAAAGCCATTCAAAATGCTCGAAATGCAGCTTTGGCACTAGAGATGATACACACTTACTCACTAGTTCACGATGACTTACCATGTATGGACAATGATGATTTACGAAGAGGCAAACCAACTACCCACAAAATTTACGGAGAAGCAAAAGGACTACTCGTTGGAGATGCTTTATTGACTGAAGCTTTTTTCCGTTTAGCTCAAACTGAGTGCAAGGTTTCAGAGTATTTGCAAAGTCTAGTCCAGGAATTAAGTTATTGCTCAGGTATTCAGGGAATGATTGCTGGACAGTGGCTTGATATCAGTTTTACAGGAAAACAAGATCTTTCCTGGGAGCAAATTGAATTAATTCACAAAAACAAAACAGGTAGACTGCTCGGATGCGCTTTTGTATTAGGGTATATTTGCGGTTTAAATGTACTAGAAAAAGTTGATAATCAAGAAAATTTAAAAATAAATAAAGACAAATTACGACAAGCGGGAGAATTCGTCGGAATTGCTTTCCAAATTATTGATGACATTTTAGATATAACTGCCTCTAGCCAAAGTTTAGGAAAAACGGCTGGAAAAGATCAAGAACAATGCAAAGCAACTTCAGTAGCAATACTAGGATTAGAAAAAGCTCAAATTTTGGCCACAGAATTTACATCCAGAGCTTATACGTTACTAGAAGGTGTTTTTGAAAAATTACCTACTAACTCTGAAAATGAGATTTATAAAAATTTACTTTTTCAACAATTAGAACAATTGCTAGTGAGAAAATATTAATTAGAGAAAAAATACTATCTAAGGCAAAATATTCATCCTAATAGTTAACAAATTTTATTATTATTAATAAGAAAAATTACTTCTCGAAACTATTAGGGCAATTGGCATGACTAAGAACTTTTTTGTTTTTCTGATGCTTGTTTCTTTTTCATTAATTTCATGTGTTAGTAGAATGAGTGATTATAATGAAGAAAAATTACTTTCAGAAAATACAGATAGCGCAGAAGGAAATCGACTTGCGGGGAATTCTAAGTTAGATGTTTTAGAATCTTCAGGAAAAAACCATGAATTTCGTATTGTTGATTTAGAAAATCAGGTGAAAAAATTAAATTACCTTATAAATGATTTAACTCAAGATAATAATGTTTCAAAAAAAATTATATCCATTTTAAAAAATGATGTAAGTAGTTTAACGGAACAATTAGCGACCAATAAAAAAGAAATTGAAATCATAAAACGAGGTATTCGTTCAGGGATATTTGAAGACCAGCCTAGTGAGAAGCAATCGCCCGCACAAATTGGCTTATCAATGTTACCTGACATGAACGAAGGCCGGGACATATATTTTGAGAAAAAAGAAAGTCCTATTTTACCAAATACTTCTTCTATGCAAATGAAAGAAACAAATTTAGCAGATCCTACAGGACCAACTCAATTAATAGCAGAAGCTGAAATAAAACTTAGACAAGCACAATATGGTGAGGCAATTTTAGAACTCAATAAATTGAAAAAAAATTATCCTAATTTCGATGACAAAGGTCATTCATATTTATTATCAAGTGAAGCATGGCTCCGCTTAGGGGAATATAATAATGTTCTAAACGAATTAAGAACTTATTATATTAAGTTTCCAAATTCACCTGAATTAACACACGCTAAATTATTAGAAGGCCAAACTTACGAAAAGTTAAATAGCAAATCTAAAGCTGCTCAAATATATCAAGAAGTCATAACTCTTTCCCCCCAAAGCACAGATGCGCAAAATGCCAGGGATGGACTATTACGTATGCGAGATGCAAAATAGAGTGATGTTATGGATAGCAAAAGGTGCCAATATCATTAAATATATTTTGTTTTGACACAAATCACGAAACGGATCTGTAATTGTTTGTAATTATGCGATTTTTATAAAATCAAATGATTTCATTCTGATAAAATGGAAAAAGAAGTTATTTTTGTGTTGCAGTGAGAGGTAAGGCATGCTACAAATCAGGCTAGGACACCTAAAAGGGTAGCCCAAAAGTAATGTCGTTCGGGTATTATTTTTGACCTTCCTTAAACAAAATATCCTTTCCTTTTGAACTCTTGCCTTTAGCATTATCCATTCAAAAATTTCCTATCACTTTCCCTCCTCAGAGGGACGACAAGCCGCCGAGCACCGGACAGCACGGCGGCTAGATTTTGTCTAGATTCCCAATTTTTTAAGTTGGTTTTGGAATTCCAGTTTTGTCAAAAATATCTTCTTTAGCAAATTTTCTTAATTTTATTAAATTTGTATCTATTTTTTCTATGTTTCTATTGATAGTTGATACCATATCCTGGAAGTTTTCATGGTCAAATTTAGGATCCATATACCTTTTATTCTGCGTATCTTCATTTAATTCTTCTAAAAAACCTTTGGTGACAAAGAGCGCATTATTAATATCATGAATTAATTCACGAAGATGAAGGCTAACCATATTAACAATAGCTTCAGGGCTCTGCTCTGGCATAATCCCATCTCCTTCTTCTTAAAATGTACACAATAGCTTAATTATAAAGCATTTTTTAAAGATTTAAAATATATTCTTCAATTGCCCTAGTCACTAACCTGACACATTTTCCAGTCGCACCCGATCCTTCAGACCAGAGAAAAGTTGGCTTATCACACCACATGTAGGTATCAATATGATTCCATTGAGTATTCCCAATAAATTTTTGTAAAAATAAAGCTGCGGTGATTGAACCAGCAAAACCAGAACTCCCACTATTGGCCAAATCTGAAATATTGGAATCTAAATAGCTCTCATAATCTGCTGGTATAGGAATGTTCCAAACCCAGTCTCCTGTTTCAATTCCGGAACGGTACAACAACTCTGTTGTAAATTTATGATTTCCAAATAAGGAATCAACCATTGTTCCTAACGAAACCCTTGCGGCACCCGTTAACGTTGCTAAGTCTATCAGCCAATCTGGACTTTCTTGGATGGCGAGAGTTAATGCGTCAGCTAAAACTAATCTTCCTTCAGCATCAGTATTGTCAATTTCAATTTGCAACCCATTTTTGGCACGATAAACGTCTCCTGGACGCATCGCATTACCCGAAATCATATTCTCTGCTAAGGGAAGCCAACACGTTAAATGAACTGGTAGCTCTAATTTTAGACAGGATAAAAATATCCCAAATGCTGAGGCAGAACCTCCCATGTCTTTTTTCATAATCCGCATGCCGGAAGAGGGTTTAATATCATATCCTCCACTGTCGAAAGTAATTCCCTTTCCAACTAAAGAAATTTTAGGCAATTTTTTTGAACTATTCCTAGGCTGATAAGTTAACTTAACAAGGCGAGGTTTAATTAAACTTCCTTGCCCAACTGCACAAATCAAGCCGCAATCTTGTTCCTTTAATGCTTCATACGACATTACTTCCATATGAATTTCTGCTTTTTCTTCAAAGAATTTTTTTTCATTTTCGATGATGAAATCAAGAAAATCTTCATAAGATTGAGGATTTAAAATGTTTGGTGGCATATTTACAAAAGATCGAGTAATACACATCGAGTCATGAATTGATTGACTTTTATTTAAATCAAAAGGTGAAAAATTTATATCATTGATATTAATTGAAATTTTTTCTTCTTGTAAATAATTTTTACTTAACTTATTTGAAATAGATTTTTGCAAAAATCCAACAAAAAATTCGTATTTAATTGAAGAAAAATTATCAATAAAATTATTTTCAAAATTTAGTAAGTAATTTTTAATTTCAGGATTTTTATTTGAATGATTTAATAAAGAAACAGAAAGCAATGAGCCTAGGTAGCATAAATAATGCGACTTTCCAGGCAAATCAAAGCCTAAAGATTTAGGTAAATCTTTAGGGAAAATAAAGAAAAACTCTTTACCCGAATCATTCATTGGATAAAGAGTTTTTGATTTTACTTCACCATAAATTCGAAAAGCAAAATCATATAGCGCTCTATTTTCGGTAAATTTATCTTCAGTTAAAAGATTAACGAGAACCCCCTTGGGCTGTCGGACTCCTAATTTAATGTCTTCATTGCTTTGAAGATTAAGACTAAATGGAGAACTTAACAGCCATTCTGAGAGAGTTTTCATTTTATACTTCCACCTTTGTTACTTAAAATTGTCCTACGCAAAACAAGGCTTGATCCGCCTGACTTCTTTTTTGCAATTACGGCATATTTTTTCATAGCAACTTTTCTTGCTGCAAGAAACTGGGCATAAAAATTACTTGAAGCAAATTTAAATGAAGGAGAACTATAGTGATCTATTACTTTACAAAGATCCCGTGAACCAGTCTCATCAATAGCTCTCAACATACCGTTTACACCATGATTATAAGCCGTTAACGTAAGAGGCCAATTTTGAACTTTATCGTAGTCACTTTTTAAGAGTTTCATCGCTGCTCGAGTTGAAATTTTAGGATCAGTCCTTTTTGAAACTGCATTTTTTCCTTCCAATAACTTCATCGTATTTGGCATTATTTGCCAAAGTCCCATAGCTCCTACTTTGGATCCAGCTTTTGAGTTATAGCTACTTTCAACATGCGGAAGGAATACGATATCAAGAGGCAAACCGCTATTTTTTATAATAGGATAGACAGTTGGCAAATAGTTAATACTTCTTTGAACACCAGCATCAAACTGAGTTTTCAATCCTGTTTGAACCCTCAAATTATCAATTGCTGCTAAAACATTCTGAGTAGTTAACGTTCCTGGCTTAAAAAGAGCTGCAACTCTTTTTTCATCGGCATTCCATTTTTTTGCAGAAGATTTCAACTTATTAGCTAAATTATTTAAAATATTAGTATATTTTTTTCTTTCAGCTTCAATTTGCTTGTTCCTCAATGCTTTACTTGAGGCAAGAGAAAAAGAACTGTAGATGATACCTAAATCATTTTTATCATGTAAAAACGCATCGTTAACGTCAATTTCAGTATAAACTCTTTCCCAAAAGGCAACATTATCAGCAATACAAGCCAAAGCTGGAAAAGGATCTTTCGAATTACGAGTTTGCGTTGATTCAACAATTTCTGCTTCCTCACTCTCATAAACGGTTTCATCCCGCATTTGTCGTGATTTTTTTGCATTTTTTATAGGTTCATTTTTAGATACATTTAAATTTTGTTGGTTTTTTTTCTTATTTTGCACCAAATTTTCTGGTGGAGGTGGAATACTAGAATCTTCTAGGATTTCGTCTTGGGTCTCAGCAGTAAGTTCATCATTTTTTTTATTTTTATTATCTTTTTTCTTATTTTTCGCGATTTTACCTGAATCATCTGTTTTAATACTAGTTCCAGAGTTAGGCTGTTGATCGACTATTGGATTGTAATATAACACAGGTTCTTTGCCTGCATTTTGGGGTAAATCAACTTTTAGATCTAGCCCATAGACCGTTGAGGTATGCAAAGCAATTACGATTGTAGTCAAGAAAGAAGTTCTTGTTAATTTTAGACTTTTAAGAAACATAAGAAATCCTCTGGCAGAAAGCAATTAACAGCTTTGCGCTTAGAATGATTGAAAGGCAGTGATATGTCTCGCATATCTAAATTGATTTTTCCAGTTTTTTTTGTAATGTTTTTAACTTTTATAGCTGAATTAACGTTACAAAAAGCTAAGGTACCAGAATATATTATACCTTTGCCATCTAAAGTGACAGAAGTATTTTTAGCAGACTGGGAAATTCTGTTACAGAACACTAAAGTGACAACAGTAGAATGGCTAATAGGGGTATTTCTCTCAATTATTATTGGATTTTTCTTAGCTATAATATCTTATAAATTTTCTAAACTAAGAGCATTTTTGTCGCCTTTTTTGACAATCTCTCAAAGTGTTCCTTATTTAGTTTTCATACCATTACTTATGATCTGGTTGGGTCTTGGAATGGCTCCAAAAATTGTTTTAGTAGTACTCACTTGTTCATTTCCTATTGCAATAGTATTGCAAAATGATTTATTAAATTCTTATAAAGAATATTTTTTATTTACTAAAATGCTTAAAATTAAACCTATAAAAGCATTTTTTCACATATACTTTCCAAATTCATTGCCAGGTTTTTTTAATGCTTTAAAAATCAGTGTTAGTTATTCTTTTGGGTCTACAGTATTAGCCGAATTAATGGGTAGTGAAGAAGGATTAGGTATTTACTTATTAAGAGCTCAAGCAACTTTTAGAACAGATAAAGTGATAGCAGTTGTTCTAATTATTATTACTATTAGTTTAATTAGTACTAAATTAGTTTCATTTATAAGTGAAAAAATTATTTTTTGGAATTCTACTAAAAAATAACGATAGGAAAATATTTATGTTAGATATTCATGTTGAAAATTATAATTATAACAAAATAGAACCAGTTATAAAGAAAATTCAAGTAAAATTAAAAAAGGGTGAAATCACTTCAATTATTGGCGCATCAGGGTGTGGAAAATCAACTTTGTTACGAGTTTTGATGGGAATGGAAAATGGAGCATCCGGATTTATAAGAACTGAAAATCAAGAATTTATGTTAGAAAAATGGGGTGAAAAACAAAATTTATTTACTTTAGTACCTCAAATTCCTCATCTCTTACCTTGGAAGAATATTTTAGAAAATATAGCTTTTGTTGTTACAAATATTCAAGTAGAAAAAGAAAAGAAATCTAAAAGAGAAATAGCTTTAGAAGCTCTAAAATTGGTTCAGCTCGATCAACATGCAATGAAATATCCTAATGAAATTTCTTTAGGCATGGCTCAACGCATTTCTTTTGCAAGGGCATTGGTTATGAATTCTGAAGCCATTTTACTAGACGAACCGTTTGCTTCACTAGATGCTCATTCAAAACATTTTTTTCAACAATGGCTTTTTCAGAAAATAACTCAAACTAATAAATATGCTATTTTGGTGACCCATGATGTTCGAGAAGCTTTAAATTTATCAAAAGATATTCATGTTATTGGAGAGAAACCTGCAATAATAAAAAAATCTTTTAAAAATATTATAAACGAAAATGAATATTTAACTGAATTTGAAAGAGAAATAATTAGTTATATTTAAAAGTTAATGAGATACTTTTTTAATAAATTGGCTATTAATATTTTTTAAATTTGATTCATCAAATACATCGCAAGCTAATTGAAAATCATCAATATCTAAATATCCCTTTTCACTTAACACGTCTTTTAATTTGTGAAAAGAATCCATTAGCATTCCATTTTGATCAAGCAAACTATCCATTTCTGCCCTTAATTTACAAACTTCACCGCCTACTCTGGTAATACTATCAAGAATTTGCTCAATTTGTTTATTTAGACCAGCATTTGCAGTAGCATCATCGGCTAACATACTTGCAGTTTCCAAATCCATCGCATAACCCTCTAGGTTTTCTTCATTGAATTCTTCAAATATGTCTTGAGATGTATTAGACATTTTAATTCCTTCCACTAAACTCCAATGAGCTTTCAGTCCTTATGGCTTGTCGGAAGGTTCGATTATGAAATAAGAGGAAAGAAGGGATGACCTGTCCCTAAAATTGGCACACTTGCGGATTGTATGTTAAAAGGCTGGTGGTTTTAAGCTTTTTATTTTGTTTGAAAGGATAAACTTTAAGTCATGTTAAATATTCTCAAATCACTCTTTGGAACGAAAAACGATCGAGAATTACGTAAAATTGCGCCTATTCTTACAAAAATAAATACGCTCGAAGCAACGTTGCAAGCATTCACTGATGCACAATTAAAAGCCAAAACAGCCGAATTTAAGGAACGCTACCAAAAGGGCGAAACCCTAGATTCCCTTCTTCCAGAAGCATTTGCTGTGGTTCGTGAAGCAAGTAAAAGATCATTAGGAAAAAGACATTTCGATGTCCAATTAATCGGTGGTAGTGTTTTACATCAAGGTAAAATAGCAGAAATGCGTACAGGAGAAGGAAAAACTTTAACTGCAACAGCTCCTGTTTATTTAAATGCGCTTACTGGCAAAGGCGTGCATGTAGTCACAGTTAATGAATATCTCGCCTCGACACAATCTGAAGAAATGGGAAGACTTTACAGTTTTTTGGGATTAACAACTGGTTGCATTTTAAATGGAATGAGTGATCAAGAACGCCAAGAGGCCTATCGTTGTGATGTTACTTACGCCACTAATAATGAGTTAGGTTTCGACTATTTAAGAGACAATATGAAAGTTAGTCTTGAAGATTTTGTGCAAAGAGGCCATCATTTTGCTATCGTTGACGAAGTGGACTCTATTTTAATAGACGAAGCGAGAACTCCATTAATTATCAGTGGTCCATCAGATACAACTTCAGATAAATATATTACTGCTAATAATGCAATCAGAGGCTTACGAAAAGAAATTGATTATACCGTAGATGAAAAATCTAGAGCTTGTGCTTTAACCGAAGCAGGAATTTCAAAAGTAGAAAAACGTTTAAATGTTGAAAATCTTTTTGATCCTGAAAATAATGAACTCGTACATGCCTGTAATAATGCGTTAAGAGCCCATGTATTATTTAGAAAAGATGATCATTATATTGTCCAAAATGGACAGATCATCATAGTTGATGAGTTTACTGGAAGACTCATGCATGGCAGAAGATTTTCTGATGGCCTTCATCAAGCTTTAGAAGGTAAGGAAAATGTTCAAATTCAACCAGAAAACCAAACTCTTGCTCAAGTTACTTTACAAAACTACTTTCGGATGTATGAAAAATTATCTGGGATGACTGGTACTGCAGACACTGAGGCCGTTGAATTTCACAGTATTTATAAACTAAGTGTAGTTGTGATTCCAACTAATAGACCAATGGTAAGAAAAGATCATGATGATGTCTTGTATCTAAAACAAGCGACTAAATTTAATGCTGTGGCTGATGAAATTGAAGCCATTCATAAAAAAGGGCAACCTGTTCTTGTCGGTACAGTGAGTATAGAAAAAAGCGAATTACTTTCAGAATTGTTAAAAAAGAAGAATATACCGCATCAAGTTTTAAATGCGAAACATCATGAACAAGAAGCAAAAATTATTGCTGAAGCAGGACAAAAAGGAAAAGTTACACTTTCAACCAACATGGCAGGAAGAGGTACTGATATTATTTTAGGGTCTGGAGTACCAGAACTTGGTGGACTTTTTGTTATTGGAACAGAAAGACATGAAAGCCGGAGAATAGATAACCAGTTGCGCGGACGTTCAGGGCGCCAAGGGGATCCGGGGGCAAGTAAGTTTTTCTTATCTTGGGAAGATGAACTAATGCGTCGCTTTAATAATAAAGCCAATCAGTTTATTATGGAAAGGTTTGTTGGAGATGAAGCCATTCATGACCCTCGCTTAACAAATGTAATTGGCAAAGTTCAAAAAAGAGTTGAAGGTTTTAACTATGATATCCGTAAACAACTCTTGCAGTATGATGATGTGCTAAATCAACAAAGAAAAGCCATTTATTCTGCCCGTATGAGAATTTTACGCAAAGAAAACGTGAAAGATATTTTAGCTGGCGAGCCTATCCAAAAGTTTGCTCGAACTATTTGTGATGACTTTTCTCCTCCAAGTGGATTACCAGGAGAAATGGTTGCAATTGACTATCGTAATTTAGAAAGAATATTATTTCGCAACTTTAATAAGGCAATCCCTTTTACTCCTGAAGAAAGAGTAAAACCTGAGCTAACTCGCGAAGAATTTTATGAGCTGATTACTAAAAAGCTAGAACAAGAATACAATGACAAAGAAAAACTTTTTGGTGTGGATCAAATGCGCGACATTGAGCGCTGGGTAATGTTACAGACAATTGATTCTTGGTGGAAAGATCATTTATTAAATATCGATCATTTAAAAGATGGCATCGGTTTAAGAGGTTATGCGCAAAAAGATCCATTACAAGAATACAAAAATGAAGCATTTGAATTATTCATCAGATTAATTGCAGCAGTAAAGCAAGATTCTTTGCAAATGATCTATCGCATTCAACCTAACTTAGCTGAAAAATTTATTGCTGAAGCAAAAGCTGAAGCTGAAAGAAAGGCCGAAGCAGAGTTAAAAAATGCGCATGCTGAACATGAAGATCCGGAAGAAGCTTTTGAAAATAAGCTTGAAGAACAAGAAGCTTTAGAACGGAAAAGAGCGATGTATTCTAATCCTTAGAGTACATCTTAAACGGCTTGAGAATGTAATAGTAACTTACTTTTCTATAGAGTTTATTAATTGAGTAAGCTTCTATTGTTTTTTCCTATATATATGGTGAGTTTAGAATTGACTAAGTTTCTATCAAGGTGGCAATGACCATTTAAGGTATTAATAATATTTTCTAAATTGGAAACTATTCTATCATCTTGTCTTCCATTTACAGATTCCTTCGCTACTTGAAAATAATTCTTATTCTCATAATCAAATAAGAAATTAAAAGTGCAATTAGCATAAGAAAATTGGATCTCTAATTCACTTTCATTTTCTTTAAATTCAAACAAAATCCATCTGTACTTGGATGATTCAAAACTTTCAATAGAATAATCTATCAAAGAAATAAAAAGTTGAAAAAACATTGCTGAGTTTGTTTCAATCATCAAATTATCAGTAACATGCGATATAAATTCTAATTGAAACTGTTTTTGTTTTATTTTTTTTCGATATATTTTTTGCAAATATTTAATGACGCTAGATAACGAAACTTGATTTTCAGGAAATTTCGGTTCCGTAGAAATACTTTTAAAATCACATTTTACAGAATCACTATCTGAAAAAAGCGGTGTTAAATTAAGAGCAAGAGATGAATTATAACTTTCATTTGAGTAAATATTGTTCAAAGACTTAACATCACTTCCAATATAAGAATGTATCTTTGAATTATTAAAATTACTTTCTCCGAAACTAAATAAAGCATTACTTTCAATGCTACTTGTTTGATGTTTAATTAAAGTTTCTCTTCCGATTTTTGGAATTTGTAATTTAACAGCTCGTGACTCTTTTGCTAACAGAACTTTTTTTCTTCTTAATTCCATTAAATTCATTACTCGAGAAGCTAAATACTTTAGATATTGAAATTGTCCTTCACTAAAATCATTTTCCTTCGTGTCAAAAATCGCTAAAGTACCAACACAATGCCCATCGTAAGAAAAAAGAGGAACAGCAGCATAGAAACGAATAAATGGATTTTGAACCACATAAGGACTTAGCGCAACTCTTTTATCAATTAATGTATTGTGAATTACAAAATAATCCTCAGAATATATTGCATACTGGCAAAAAGAAAAAGATTTTTCATATTCAACTGGGAAATTACCCACAACAGATTTAGACCAAATTCTATCTTTATCTATAAAATTAATCATAGCATAAGGACATTTAAATGATTTAGCTGCTAAATAGGCTATTTCATCAAAATTACTATCAGTTAAACTATCTAAAATAAAATAACTTTTTAAGGACTCTACTCTTTCCCGTTCTTGCAGTAAAGAGAGAGAGTTATTACAAAAGGATTTTTTTTTCCCATGAATCATCCTAATATCCTTAAAGTAGAAAAAATAATGTTAAATTCTTGAAATAAAGAATAAAATATTACTTGCTTATCAAATTTTTATTAAAGGAAAAATTAAAACAAAATGCCTTCATATAAAGCAGACATTATTAAGATTAGATTAACAAAAAAAATAAAAATCCGCAATGAATTTTTGTAAATTTTTCGATAAATTAAATATAAAAAACTTGAAAACCTTAGAAGAAATGGAATAAAAATTGTATATAACTTGTTATTTTTATTTTTTTTACAAATTAGAAAATTATCCACAAATGAAAGACTTTTTAAAATTATATTTTTAAATAACCACACATGAATACTTACATGAAAACGTTTTTTTTGAAAATATAAAAATTATTTTTTTGCAGAGTTAAATTTTTTAGATATTAGAAGATTTTAAAATATTTTCTAATAGAATAATATGACAAGAAAAATTTTCTAGGGATATTCTGACAACTTTTCAAATATTTATAATATATAACATTTTTGGTGTGCTAAAAATTATAGTAATATTTTTTTATTAATTTTTGTCTAAATATCTAAAAAATTTGTTAAAATAAATTTTTTTGGAGAAACATTTTTTCTAAATTTCTATAATTTAAAACACTTTCGATAAATTTAGAGTTTATTTCTATCTCATTAAAAACAAAATGAAATGTATTAACTAAAGATCTCACTTTCTCTTGACCCCTTAATGATAGATTTCTAAACGTATCATTTAAATTAAGAATTTCTTTTATCTGACTGGAAGAACTGTAATTAAGATAATTATTTTCTTGTAAAATTTTTCTTCCATAATTTTCAACAAATTTATCTAGTTTATTTAAATTATTGAAAGATAAAATTTCTCTTTCAAAGCAATCAAATATTTTTCTAGAACTTGTTGGTTCTAACCAGATTTGGAGACAGAATCGATCCAGTAGGGGGCCACTTAATTTTTGTAAGTATTTCCTGATTTCTTTTGGATGACATCGGCATGCTTTTACTGAAGAAAACAAATAACCGCAGCTACATGGATTTGTAGTTGCGCAAAGCAAAAACTTTGCAGGATATCGAACATGTCCACTCGCTCTTGAAAGGCTCACAAATTTAGAATCTAAAGGTTCTCGCAGTGATTCTAAACTTTGACTGGAAAACTCAGACAATTCATCTAAAAAAAGTATACCCTGATGGGCTAAAGAAACTTCCCCAGGTTTTAAAGAACTTCCTCCAATTAATGCCGCTGCCGACACTGAATGATGAGGATTTCTAAATGGCCTTACCAAATCGGTATCTTTAGAATGGATCATTTGAATTTCAAACTCTTCAATTGCTGATAATGGGGGCAATAAATTTTCTATTTTTTGCAAAGAATAAGTTTTTCCTATTCCTGGTTCACCAGCAAATAAAATATGGTGTTTTCCCATTGCAGAAACCAAAACCCCCACGGCTGCCTTAGGATTTTTAGCAATATTTATCACAGTGTTTTTTATTTCATCAAGAAAAGTATCAGAAATAGACTTTTTGTTAGAATCACTAAATACTGAATATGTTGATATAATATTTGATTTACTATTTATTAATTCTTTTTTTCCAATCGTTAATTCCCACCAATCTAACAAATTTTTGTAGTAGTTAATAAAACTTCCAGCTTCAATTTTTCTATTTTTTACTGATAAATTAATTTTATAATTAATATTGTTATTAAACAACAAAGCTTTATAAATTAAAATATTATCTAATTCTTTAATATTTCCGGAAAGGGTTAATTCTCCAGCAAAATATTCGTATATATTATCATTAAATATCAATTTATCTGGATATAATGATGATAAAATTGAGGCTGCTACAGGAAAGTCAAGCTGAGATAATGGAGTTCTGGATTCTTTTATTTTTTCACTAGGTGTAATATTTACGACAACTCTTTTTGCTGGAATTAATACTCCAATAGATTCAAGAGCTGACCTAACTCTCTCCCGCATATTTCTAGAAGCTTCCGAATTTAAACCTAAAATATTTAAACCTGAAAAACCATTTCCAATAAAAGTTTCAATTTCAACAGTGATAACGTCAACACCAAGAAGTAAACAAGCATAAGTTTTTGCCATAATATAAAATCCTCTATAATATCCCCCTTTTTTGTAACAAATTAATCTATAAATGAATTAACAAACAAAAAACTGAACAAAATTAATGATTTTCTATACATTTAAACTAAAACTTGATTAGGAATAAAGAATTAAAAAAATAATCCGATCATTAAAAGGCTGTAAATTTTAGTAAGGAAAACATATGGCTAAGACCATTTTGGTAGTTGACGATGTAAAAACAATAAGAAATGTAGCTAAATACGCCTTATCAAAATCAGGATTTACTGTCTTAGAAGCTGAAAATGGTTCTGTTGCTCTTTCCATTGCAAAAAGTCAACCTGTAGATCTTGTCATTTCAGCTTTAAATATGCCAATGATGGGTGGTTTTGAACTTGCCAAGGCTTTAAAAGCAGATCCAAAAACCCAAAATGTTCCCATTTTTATCCTTGCAAAAGATACAAACCAAGACGATGCCCAACTTGGAAAGGAAATAGGTGTCATGGCTTGGTTTGTGAAACCTTTTGTACCAGACAAACTGGTTGCAGCTGTTAAAAAAGCTTTAAATTAAAGTCTTTAATTCTTCATAGCCACCTTGTGAAGCCACTCTCGTTTCTTTCACACCTCGGTGGTTTAGATACATTTCAGCTCTTTCCGCTCTTCCCCCCGCCTTACAGTAAATAAAAATTTCTTTCTCAACAGGAATTTCCGAAAAACGATTTTCTAATTCCCCGACAGGAATATTAATACTACCTTCTAAGGAGCCTGTAGCACATTCATCTGGTTCTCTTACATCAAGCAATAATTTCTTATTTGCATCCGCTTTTTTGTATAAGGTCATAAATTCTTTACAAGATAATTTCATTCTAGGCTCCAATTCAAAATGTTGTAATCGATAAAGGAGGAAATCATTTCTTCCATCTATTTTGCAACGAACATGAGACGATTATACTCATAAGAAGTGGTAGAAAGAAATTTCTGACCTTAGTCTCTTCAAGTAAAGGTAATTTTTCTATGCCATCAAGTATTCTACAAAAGATCAGAAATGTTGGAAGATTAACACATATAGTAAATATTTTAGCCCGTTATGGCTTCAAAAGAGAAATTCAACGCACTGAATTAAGTGACCTTTTGCAGCAAAGCTCTTCATCAGAAACAAATTCTTCACCTTCAAATCTCAACCAAAACTATACTAGAGCCAAACGCTTAGCTCTTGCTTTTGAAGAATTAGGACCAACATTTATAAAACTTGCACAACTTTTATCTGCAAGAGAAGATTTATTGCCAAAAAGTTATATTGAAGAATTTAAAAGACTTTGTGACAATGTTAAACCTATTCCAAAAGAAATAGTTGAGAAATTATTATCTACTGAACTTTCAGAAAAGCTATTCTCTGAAATAGAATCTTTTGATTTTGATCCAATAGGATCAGCAAGTATAGGACAGGTTCATAGAGCAATTTTGAAAAATGGTTCACATGTAGTTTTTAAAATACAACGTCCTGAAGTTGAAACTATAATAACAAATGATTTAGCTATTTTAATGACAATAGCTTCTCTTTTAGAAACAGCTTTTCCTGAGTTAAAAGTTTTAAAGCCTACTGTTATTGTTGCAGAACTTAGACGTTCCCTATTTAATGAACTTGACTATACAAAAGAAGCTGCGAATACCGAACGAATGCGGCATTTATTTAAAGACAACACAAAAATTCATATTCCAAATATTTACTATACATTTTGTACATCAAAAATTTTATGTATGTCTGAAGTCTCTGGAGTAAAATTAACTGATACCAATTCCCTAAAAAATTCTGATGAACTCATTAAAATTGGTGTTGAAACTTTCTTAGATATGACTTTTCAATTTGGAATATTTCATGGGGATTTACACCCCGGTAATTTAATTCAAATGCAAGATGGAAAATTAGGTATCCTTGATTTTGGTTTAACAGTTCGATTAAAACAAAGCCTAAGAAATACTTTAGCATTTATGTTTTATTCTCTAGCCAAGCATGACATAGAAACATGTGCAAGATTATTTATCGAACTAACTGAGAAAGAAGATCTTTCTATAAGCAGTCAACTAGAATCAGAAATTATTGAAATTTTAGACAATATTATATCTGTTCCGCTTCATGAATTGCAATTAGGAAAGACTTTAATGCGAATAGCAAGAGTAGCTGCTAGCAAAAATGTTCCACTTGAAAGAGATTTAATTTTATTTTTTCGCGCTTTAATAGCGTTAGAAAGTTTTGCTAGAAGCGTTCAACCAAAATTTCAATTTATAGAATTTGCGAATGAATATTATGAAAAAAACTCATTTCTGCAATTTGATAAGCAATGGCTGGAAAGAAATTTGGGTCTTGCTTTGCATGATTCTGGTGCATTTTTAAAAGATCTTCCCATTACTCTAAGAATCCTTGCAAAAAAGTTGCAAGCAGGTTCATTATCCTTTCAGTTTAAGTCAGAAGATATTATATTTTTAACACGCGAATTAGACAGAGCTTCAAATAGATTAAGTCTTGCTATACTTTTAGGTTCCATAGTTCTTGGAAGTAGTATTGCTACTTATGGAAAACAAGGTAAACTCTATGACTTCTTAGCTACCTTTGGTCTTATCGGCTTTGGTACGGCTGTGATACTTGGTTTGTGGCTCATTATTGGAATTATACGGTCAGGAAGATTTAAATAAATGTTACCTGGATTTTGTGTCGACATTTGGTTTTGTTATGGAAGTTTCTCGTATGGATTTGAAAGTATGATCCATGACTACGGGGAAAATGAACTTGCTTTGTGTTTACAAACAAACTCTGATGAACAATCCGATGAAATTGAAAGTTTTTTTGAACAAGTAGTAGATAAACCTAAAGGGCTTTTAAGAGTTGAACTTCGGATATACGGTCCGGAAAAACTTTTTAAACGGCATAATATCAATGGTCCTGTTTATTTATTTACAGATATGGTGCCTAAACAGGGGCCTAAATTTGGCGGTCTTCCTATTCTCAAGTTTTTCAGCATCAAAGGAATATCTCCAGCAAACTCAGAAAGTTGGTTTAAACTCGTCCGTCAAATTTGGAATCAAGTCCAACAAAAGTCACACTAAACAAGTTACAATTACAAAGATTGGCTTAATTCAGATCCCTGCAAGCAAAATTTTTTTCTTGGGAGGCTAACGCCTTGCTAAATAGAATATTAAATTTTAGGCAAATTTCATGGCTATTCTTAATTCTTATATTTATTCCAAAAATTTCCTTTGCTGAAACGCATGCAAATGTTCACAAAGAAAATGGGGAAGAAGTATATGAACCAAAGGCAGAAACCAAAAAGTCAACTCCAATGAAACAAAAGGAAGAAACCTCTAAAAAAAGTGTAGAAAAACAAAATTCCCACTCAGAACACAAACCATCGGGAACTGAGGCATCTAAACAAAAAGATGCTCATGCTACGGATTCACATGGTGATGAAAAAAAAGATGCTCATGCTACGGATTCACATGGTGATGAAAAAAAAGATGCTCATGCTATGGATTCAGCAAAAAGTAATATGAAAGAAGAAAAAGAACATAAATCAGGTTCACTGCTAGATAGATTTAAAAATAATAAACTTGTTACTTTAGAAGAAGAAGACCCTTACGAAGTAAGAAAACCTATGGGAATTTTTTGGTTTGCAGGAGTTTTTCTAATTTTATTAATAGTTATTTTTATTTTTACTTAAAATCTACTTGGATTTAAAATGCCTGGTTATAAAAGCTATATTGAAAATGATTTACAAAATAAAAATAATTTACTTTCACTAAATACAGTAGAGCATTTAAGAAAATTCGATAAAATCCCTAAAGACTATGCAGGATTGTGTGCAGGAATTTCATGTCTTTGGCTAATTTGCATGGAAAATTTTTGGTTTCAAAACAATAAATCTCCAAAAAATAATAAACTATACTACTCAAAGTTTTCCCGTGATTTAAAGCGGAAAAAAGATGCAATGCCAAATTTAAGCAAAGCACTAGAACAAAATAATATTGATAAAAATACTATGTTTTGTGGGCTGGCATTAGATTTCAACATTGAATGGTTTTATAATAATATTTCATCCATTCAAAGTTTTTTACATTATCCAGATGAAAATTTAAATAAAAATGAAATAATATTTATTGAAACTATTAAAGCATTATTCAAAGATATAAATAATTATTTATATTTTAGCAATATAGGCGTTACATTAATTGATAAATTAGAGTTATTTCTTGCAAATATTATCGATCAACTTTCTATCTATAATTACTTATGCATATATATAAATGCAATTAATCATGCAATGGCTCTTTTTGCAGAATTAGATAAAAGCTCATTAAATACTAAAATAAAACTAACTTTTTTTGATCCTAATATAAATAATGGTCAATTAAATATTTTTTTTAATCTCGATCAAATTTACTATACTTTAGTTGGAAAAAATTACAATGAAAAATGCAAGAATAATGTCTATCTTGCTTTCTTGAACAAAATTTCTTCTCTAGTATATAACAGTCTTTTTAATAAAAGTGATTTCTTAAAAAGCATTAAAGATAAAGAACCTATTTCTTTCCAACTTTTTACTTTTAAAGCACAACAAAAAGATAATTATGAATTTGAAGATAGAAATATCTTTGAATTGAATATAAACTATAATAACATTAATGAACTTCCTTTTTTGCTAAATGGCTGTGTACGACTAGGAAATTTAAAAGCTTTTGAATATTTGTTAGATAAACTTAGGTTAAATATAAATTTAAACTTTATTTTCCCAGATGGTTATACTCTGTATCATTTAGCAGCTATTCAAAATCAAATTTTTATTTTAAAATATTTAAATAAATTTAATCATTTAAATCCTAATATACCTTTGACAATACTTTCAAAAGAATATCCAATCCATTCTGCAATCGCAAATAAAAAAATTGAAATTCTAAAAGTAATATTAAAAAAAGGAAATATTGATGTATATTCACTAGATAAATTTTCATTATCACCAATAGGTTATTGCATATTTTTTAATAATTTAGAAGCACTAGAGCTAATATTAGCTTATCCAAATTTTGACCCAAATAAAATTTTTTGTGAAATTACAGCACTAGAATATGCTATGAACTGTGATAACTTAGAATGTTTTAAAAAAATATTATTTCATCCCAAAACCGATCCAAATACTTTAAATACAGAACAATTTTTTTGCTTATATTTAGCTTCAAGTAAAGGAAAATATAAATATGTAGAAATTTTACTTACGCATCCAAACTTAGAAATAAATAAAACAAGTATGGGTTTTACTTCCCTGCATGTCGCAGTTACACAGGATGATCCCAAAATGATCAAACTGCTTTTAACCCATCCAAAGATTGATGCAAATTTATTAAACCCATCTCACAATTCAGCACTTTTTATGGCAGTAAAAGATAAAAAAATTGATTGTATTACAGCCCTACTATCTTCAAATAAAGTTAACGTTGATAGTAGAGATGATAAAAGTTTTAACATTTTAACTTACTTAACAAGGGAAAGACTTTTTTCAGAACCTATGGAAAGGGCAATTTTAAATAAATTACTCAATGTACAAAATTTAAATCCAAATATAGCATGCTTTGTTGATGATAATACTCCACTTCATTTTGCTGTGATTAATAAAGACATTGATGTTGTAAAAAGTCTTTTAAAAATGAGAAATATCAATAAAAATTTAAAAAATGCAGAAAATAAAACCCCAAAAGAAATAGCTATCGAAAAAGGTTATTTAGAAATAGCAAAAATTTTATAATTCTAAGCTTTTCCAGCAATAGCTTTAAATGCAAGAATTTCGTTTACTCCTTCCAATTCTTTGACTGTTCCAACTATGTATATTACTTTTTTGCAATATTCATCTTTAACTTTAATTTGAACATTTTCAATTCTTTTTTCAAAATAGTGCAGAGCATGAATTATGCAATTAGATATAGTTTTTGTATCCACAAAATAAGCTGAAATATATTCAGATAAATCAGGAAGTCCAAAATCTAATACGGTCAATTTTTTTTCTAAATATTGCTCAACCGTCAATCCTGATTTTGTATTTAAAATATGATAAATATTAGAAACAATAGAATTAAGCAAAATATTTTTTCTTTTTGTTATTTTCCAAGTATCATCTCCTTTTTCTTCTATACTACTTGTATAGAATTTTTCAAAAAAAAGAGTTTCAATAATTTCTGGCATAGCTACTCTACTTTTTCTGGTAAAAGAATATCTCTTCAGGTTTTAAAATACTTTTATTGTCATTAAAAATACAGAGTTTAAAGTTTTCATTTGTAAAATTTTCCAAAACAAGCTCAAAAATAGTAACACCTCTTGCTGGCACAATATTTTGCACTTTTTCCATTTTATTTCTTTTATAACCTAGAACCCTATTTCTTATAAAAATATCTAATTTATTTTCATCACATATTATAGCATTTGAAAGCCATTCTATAGAATTACTTTCATTATCACCTATTGAACGTTTAATTCCTATATAAATAACTGAATTTAATTTAGATTGAGGAATATCTAATACATATTTAAATCCATTTTCTTGAAACAAAATTGAGTAGTATTTATCGCTAATACTTTTTTCAAGCAATTGATTCACTAATTCTAAGTTTTTTTCAAAAATGTACTGCAAGTTTTGATGATCATAAACAATAGGAGTCTGGGCAATAAAATTTTCATTAAGCTGACTTAATGCAGCAAGCAATTTAATAAGAAGCTCATACAATTGAAAAGGCGTTACTCTATCACAAGTTAAGTAAAACTCAAATAATGGCAGTATTTGATTTAAGGAAATTAAAAATAAAAAACTTTCATTAATTTGACTATACTTATTTTCAATATTATTTAAATTGTCAGAAATAATATTTGCTTTTATTCTTGTCTTATGAACTATATCTAAGCATCTTTTGTATAAGTATGATGATTTTTCTAAAAAAAGTTGGGCTGGTATATATTCTTTAAATTGCCATGTGCCATTTTGTACATGTAAATCGCACAATTTTATTTTATTCAATTGAGAATTTAATTCATTTTCTGCAGCAATAAAAACATTTGGGGTTAGGCTTGATATTTGAATTGGGTCAGATAGAGTATTTAAATCTTCAACATGCTGAATTGTTGATGAAATATATCTTGGATAATGACCAAGTACATAATTTTTTTCTGACAATTTTGGAACACATAAAAATAAACTAATTTTTTGCTTATTTGAAGATGGATCTGGTAGATTAAAAGTTAACTTTTCTTTTTCACTTTTTCCAGATTTAATATATAATCCATCTTGCATAATTGCTTCAACGTAATTAATACTATAAACATTTCTGATGATCTCAATTTGATCGATATCCAATTTAATTATTCCATACTTATTTATATCAAGGAATGTAAAATAACTATTTACTAAAGCTTCATACCTGAGATTTAGTTGCTGAAAATGATGTGGTAATAAAGGCATTCCTTCATGCCATTGAATCATTTCTGGAACTTGATTGAAATTCATTTAGTTTTCCTACCATACTAGATGCATTATTTTCTCAATAAATATTATTTAATATACTTGATTTTGTCACTAGGCATTTTTTTCATTTACTTTTTTGACACAAGTAATGAATATTTTTCTTACTAAATAAATTTAAACCATTGCTAACATAAGAAGGGGCTAAATTAAAAAATAACATAATGGAGAATATTATGGCTTCAGAAAGCACACAGCATAAAATATCCCGTATTAGAAAACCAAGAGTACAAATCACCTATGATTTAGAAATAGGCGATGCACGAGAAAAAAAAGAACTTCCATTAGTAGTTGGAGTTATTGCTGATTTGCAAGGCCATAGTACCCCTAGTAATGCTCTAAAAGAGAGAAAATTTGTTGATATCGAAAAAGCAAACTTTGATTTAGTCATGTCTAAAATTTCACCCGCTTTAAATATTTCCGTAGCAAATAAAATTAAAGGAACTGAAGGCGAAAAAAGAGAATTTAATTTAAAATTTGAATCAATTGATGATTTTAAGCCTGGAAATTTAGTGAAAAATGTAGAGTGCTTAAATGAACTTCTGGATAAAAGAAAAAGTCTTTTAGACTTAATAAGTAAAGTTGATACTAATGATAAATTACATCTTTTATTACTTGAAGCAGCAAAAGATTCAAATAAAGCAAAAACACTAATTGAATCTAAAGAAACACCACCAGAAACAAAAAATTAAAAGGAACAAAATATGTCAACAGCGTGTATTGAATTAGTGCAAAATTCTCGAATGATTAAAGATGAAAGCCAACTTGATTATGCAAAATATATAGTTTCATCATTTGCAGATGAAGTAGTTAATGGCAAATTTGGTGAAATTGTAGATTGTGAAAATTTAATTATCCCATTACAAAAAAGAATTGCAGAAATTGATCAAATCTTAACCGACCAAATTAATGAAATACTGCATCATCCTGAATTTCAAAAACTAGAAGCTTCTTGGTTAGGTTTACATAAATTTGTTTGCAATACTGAAACAGGTAGAACTCTTAAGATCAAACTTTTATCAGCTGATAAAAATGAGTTACTAAAAGATATTGAAAAAGCGCTAGATTTTGATCAAAGCGCTCTCTTTAAAAAAGTATATGAAGAAGAGTATGGTACTTTTGGAGGCGATCCTTTTTCATTACTAATTGGAGATTATTTCTTTAGCAAATCTCCAAAAGATATTGCCTTACTAGAGGGAATTTCACATGTTGCAGCTGCTGCACATGCTCCTTTTATTAGTTCTTGTAACCCTAATTTATTTGAAATGGACTGTTTTACAGAAATGCCAAATCCAAGAGATCTTGTTAGTTTATTTGAAACTTCAGGTTTTCTCTCATGGAATTCTTTTCGTAATAACGAAGATTCTAAATATGTAACTTTAACTTTACCTAGAGTAATGCAACGTTTACCATATGGAAAAGGATATTTAGAAGTTGATGAATTTAATTTTGAAGAAAGCATGAATGGCGCAGATCATACTAGATACTTATGGGGAAATCCTGCATATGTATTAGGTAACAGAATTACAAGTGCATTTACAAAGTATAGCTGGTGTGCCGCAATTAGAGGAGTTGAAGGTGGAGGCTTGGTTGATAATTTACCAGTTTATACCTATATTTCTCCAGCTGGTGATAGAGAAATAAAATGCCCAACAGAAGTTATTATTACTGATAGAAGAGAAAAAGAATTAAGTGATCTAGGCTTTATTGCATTATGTTATAGGAAAAATTCAAATCAATCTGTTTTCTTTGGTGGTCAAACAGTCGCTAAAGTAAAAGAATATGAAGATCCTGTAGCCACTGCAAATGCTAATATAGCTTTGCAACTTCCATATATCCTTGCTGCTTCAAGATTTGCACATTATCTTAAAGTGATTATGCGCGATAAAATTGGCTCTTTCACAAGCCTCGGTGAAATTTCAATTTTTCTAAATAACTGGATATCACATTACGTATTATTAAATGATTATGCTTCACAGAGCGTAAAAGCATCCTACCCGTTACGCGAAGCAAGAATTGATGTGTATGAAATTCCAGGAAAACCGGGCTGCTACCGCTCAGTTTGTTTCCTTAGACCCCATTACCAATTAAATGAACTCACTGTTTCAATTCGTTTTGTTTCTGAACTTCCACCCCCAGCAGCAGGCTAAGGAAGTTTTTAGCAATTTATAGGAGATTGATATGAAGTTTTATGATCGAGACTACTACGTTGTTCTTTTCGAAGGCGGGACTTTGAAAATTGAGGGCGATTTTCAAGGAAAAAACTATGAAAAATCAGTGGAAATATTAGAATTTAGCAAACCTATTTCCGATGAAAAACAAAGTTCACCTTCCAAGTCAGATCCAGAGGCTATGGTAGGACCTATAGAAATCACTTTAAAATTAGATGATGGAGCTTCAAGAAAAAAAATTCACAATGATTTTATCAAAGTCGTTGGTGGAAACTATGATCACTATACAAAAGTTAAAGTTTCTAAAGTATGTAAATTAAATGATGCATATAGTCCGAAACTCGAACTTGAATTAGAAAATGTAAAGATTCATGGTTATGAATCAGGAATGCGGCATGGAACATTCATTTTACATTTTACCAATGGAAAAATGACTGAAAGTGAGATTACTGACCAAGGTATTCACAAGGGCAATCTCGATTCATTTTTGATCAAGTGTACAGATCCACCTGTGGGTAGTGCTGGTGTATAATTTCATTGCATTAGGTAATTTATTCCCACCAAAAAATTTCCTCTTTTTAATAAATGAAATAAAATATAAGTAAACAATACTAGGCTGGAATTATGCTAGAACAAACAGAAAATGAATATATTGAAAATGAATTAATGTATTTATATGAGAAAATTCAAAATTACTCTAAACTTTTTCCAGATGTCGCATCAAAACTAAGATTTTCTTTAAATGGGAGCGATGATCCTCATATTCAACTCATGCTTGAGTCATTTGCTATACTGACAAGTAAATTACAAAAACAAATAGATAATAGCACATATCCTATTACAGCTAATATTTTAGATAATTTACATCACTCAGGAAATAAACCGATACCTGCTCAAAATATAGTGAAATTTGAACTAGATGAGACACAAATTAATACTTTAGTAAATGGGATCAAAATTCCAAAAAATACTATAATATATCGGAAAGTTGAAACTGAATTTTGTAAATTTATTACTGAAACAGATTTAACATTTTTACCATTTGAAGTGAAATCAGTTTCAACTGAAAAGGATTTAACAAATAGCAAAAAAATAAATTTAACAATTACTTTCAATCCTCTACAGGGAAAACAAAAACAAATTAATATTGATAGTATAAAATTTTATCTAAATGCTCCAAAATACTCTCGATCACATTTCTTAGATCTTTTATTTGATAATAATACTGAAATTTATTTTAAAGATAAAAAAAGAAATATTCAAAATAAAATTTCAAAAAATAATGTCTCTTTACCTTACTTTAAAGAGTATTCTGAGAGTTTTGAATACTATAAAAATTTTCATGATGCTGTAAAAATAATACGCGATTTTTTTTCTTTTAAAGAAAAATTTTACTATATAGAAATAATTCATGAAGAGTTTAAAAAAATTTCAGGAGAATTTGAAATTATTTTAGCATATGAAAAAAATCAAGAAAAGGAATTTTCATTTAAAAAAAATTACATTCTTTTTAACACTGTTCCAATTATTAATCTATACAAAAAAACAAGTGAGCCTTTAATTTTTGATGAGAAGAAAACTCAATATTCTGTATACTCAAACTATAGCTTGAAGAATTTTGAAACAATATTTTCTATAAATAGTGTTTATTATGCCAATAAAGAAAGTGAAGAAATTCTACCAGTTAGCTCTTTCTTGCCGAATGAAATACTGTCTAGTACTTTTTATGAAGTGAAAAGGGACCTTCTAAACCCCTCTCAATTGTTATTTAATTTTCATCAACCTATTAATAAAAGTTATAATAATACTCCTGTATTTTGTAATTTATATGTAACAAACGCAAAATATGCAGAAAAAATATATGAAAATGATTTATTTGAGACAGACTATGCATGTCCTGTAAAAAAAATATATGCCTTAAAAAATAGTAGTTCATTTATTGGAATAAATACTCAGAACAATCTTCAATGGGGACTATTGAACCTATATCAAACAAACAGCCTTCCACTTTTTGATGAAAAATATTTTCTTCAAAAAATCAGAAATATTATTGATTTATATGGTCTCAACATGCCAGAAAACTATCAAGAAACAAATGCTTTTTTTAATAGTATTAAAAAATTTTCAATAAATAAAAAAATGATAAACAAAAGCAAACGGATGATAGATGGAATGATCGATTCGTTTGAATTTAATTTCACTTTAGATAATGATAACTCTAAGTTAGATAGTTTTTGCATATTTGGAGAGTTTTTACTTTTTATTATAAAATCATATTTACCAATAAACAATGAAGCAACTATAATAATAAAAAAAGAAAATAAGATAGAACAATTTTATAGAAAATCTACTATATGAATAAACTTTCTAAAAAACAAAAAGAACTTCTAAAAAAAATTCCTAATGATTATGAGTTAATTCCTCTTCTTAATTTCCTTAGAAAAAATTTTAAAACCAATGAAGATAACTTAACATACAACATTAACTACACATTTTCAAATAAAATAAATAACATTCATGAAGTAATACTAACAAATGAGAATAACTTAAGCATTAAAGTAAATGCCAATAATTTCCTTGGAAATAAAGGAATTTTACCAGACTATTTACTTGAAATGGCAAATTACAATAAAAATAATTCTTTTAAAGAATTTTTTAATATTTTTTTCAATAAAATATTTCATCAATATTTAGAAATAATTAAAAATAGATTTATTCTTCAAAATAGGGAGCAATATTTTGAAATTTTTAAACACTTGAATTTAAGAGCATTAAATAATTCATTTTATTTTAAATTTACTTCTCTAATTAATAACGATTTTCAATCTAAAACATCATTAAAAATAATTCTAGAAAACTTCTCAAAATTAAAAGTTATCATTGAAAATAATAAAGGAAATTTTTATAAAATACCACTCAATAGACAAGCTCAATTAAATTCTATTTCTAAATTAGGAGAAAGTTCATATTTAGGAGAAAGAATGGTAATTCCTTCTAGAAAAATAGATATCATTTATACTTTAGAAAACGAAGAAAAACTTGAAGAAACTATAAAAATTATCACTAGCAGTAAAATGTTAGACATCATAAACATCTTCACTAATAAAAAAGTTTGTTATGATTTATATATTACATTTAATATTAATAAACCTATGACAATTAAAAATAAAAATAACATTCTAGGAATTAATACTTACTTAAAAAAATTTAACTCAAAATCAAACAAAATAAAATTAAAAATATTTAGGATGATAGAAGATGAATACTGATGTTACAGAAAAACTTCAGATTGAAGTATATTCAGAGATAAAAATTGAATCTATTAAAAACAAATATATAATTAATAAACTTTTATTGGCACAAAAAATATCTGAAATTGATGAATTTATAATTTCAATTATTGATACTAATAATGAAATAACAGAAAGTTTACTTAATAAAAAAATCAGTGTTTATATTGAAATACCAGACAAAATAACAGATTATCCCAAACAAAACAGAGTAATTAATTACACCGGCTACATTTACAATTTTTTCTCTGAAAATAATGAAACAAAGAATAAAAAAGAAAAAATATTTACCCTCGATGTAAAACCAAGTTTTTATATTTTAAATGAAGGAAAAAGAAGAAAAATATATCAAAATAAGTCTTGCATTGAAATAATTGAAGAAATTTTTAAAGAAAGTAACTATTCAGAATATACTCTTAATATTTCAGATAAATCTATCTATAAAAAAATGGAATACATCACCCAGTATGATGAATCCAACTTAGATTTTATTTCAAGATTATTAGAACAAAATAGAATTTTCTTTTTATATATTTATGATATCAACAAAAAAAATTGTCAATTAATTATTTCTGACAATTATGCACAATTTAAAGATGAAACAAAATCTGAATTTAATGTCGTATTTCAATTTTCATCAAAAGATAAGTTTACAGAAATATTTCCTCCAATAAATCGTGAAAGAAAAAAAATAAATTCAATTTTAGTTAATGCATATAATTACAAAATACCAAAAACTAAACTTACTAAACAACAAAAAAATGATTACTTAAATCTATTCTCAATTTATGGTGAAAATTTTGTAAGTATATCAGAAGTAGAAAATTATTTGACAACTTTACTTCTTGAAAAAAACTTCGATGCAATTAGCTTTGAAAGTTTTATAAGAAGACCTTTAGATATTGGAACAAAAATAAAGATAAAATCTAAAGACTATGCTGAATATGACGGGGAGTATATTATAGCTAGAAGAGAAATAAAAATAGAAAAAAATAAATTGTTATATAAAATTATTTTCTTCCCAGCGAACGTAAAATATGCACCTAATTTGAAACTTAAAAAACCAATCGTTAATGGAATACAATTAGCTGTTGTTGTTGGAAACAAAAATGAGAATGTTTATGTAAATAAATCAGGAACTATTAGAGTACAATTCTACTGGGATCAAGACCATGAATTTAATCAAGAAAGCTCGAACGACATTCGAGTTTCACAATTTTTTGGTGGAAGAAGCGGAGAAAATAGCTCCATGGGTGCTTGGTTTATCCCTAGAATAGGGCAAGAAGTTGTTGTTGGTTTTATCAATGGAGATCCTGATCAACCAATTATTCTTGGCTGCCTTTACAATGGAGCCAATGCCTCTCCTTTTGAAGGAAAAGAAAGTTCAGATGGATACACAAAATCAGGTATTAAAACTTGTTCAATTCCTGACGGAGAAAAAGGGCATGAGTTAATTTTTGAAGATAAAAAAGATGAAGAAAAAATAACCTTATCCTCAGCTAAAGATCTTGAAATTCTTGTAGCTAATGACTCAAATTTAAAAATACAAAAAAACTCCTTAGTTGAACTAGAAGAGGGAGATTACACATTTAATATTAATAAAGGCAATCGGAAGGTAAGCCTGAAAGAAGGAAATTATTCTATAACGATAGAAAAAGGTGAACTCATAATTGAAACAGATAAAAATATTACAATTAAGTCGAAAGAAAATATTTCTTTAAGCGCAGATAAAAATCTTGAATTAACTGCAGAAAATATTTCTCTTATAGCAAAAGATAGTATTAAAAATTCAGCAAAAAATAATTTTTTGATAGACGGAAACAATATAAAATCATCTGCAAAAACGGATACACAATTAACTGCAGCAGCCAATATGAAAATTTCAGGAGGTACAGCAACAAATTTAAAAGGACCCACGATTGGAATTGAAAGCAATTTGTCTTTTGAAATGAAAGGTACCATTGGAAAGATAGAAGCTTCTGGTCCCTTAGAAATAAAAGGTGCTATAACTAAACTTAATTAAATATAAACTGGAGTTCTTATGACTTCAACTGATAGTAATTTAGAAATAAAAGATTATTACGAAAATGGTAATTTGAAAAGTATCTGTTTAAAAAATGATTTGGGATTAAATGGTGAGTATAAAATATATCATAAAAATGGTAAAGAAAAACAAATATCTTACTATTTAAATGGTTTATTACATGGAAGAACAACTATTTGGGATGAATTTGGAAATATACTATATGAAATGGATTTTCTAGCCAATAAATTAAATGGACCTTTTATTGTTTATTCTCAAGGAATAAAAAATATTTGTATGCTATACATTAATGGTGTCTTGAATGGAAAATACGAAGTGTATTCAAGCAATGGAAATTTAATTCAGTCATCTACATACTTTAATAATTTACTTGAAGGTGAAAGCAAGTATTTTAATGAAACTGCAAATACATTGATTAAGCAAGAGTTTTATAAAAAAGGAAAACTTTCAGGAATAGTTACAACTTTCTACCCAAATCAAACTAAAATGCTAGAACAAGAATATTTAGATGGAACTTTAAATGGATTTTCAAAATTTTATTCGCTTGATGGAAGTATAACTGAATATAAAGCATATGAAAATGGAAAAGTAATTTATCAAAAGAATTTTGATTCAGCAGGAAAAGAAATTTCAAATTCAAAATCACCAACTGTAAAATTATCTTTTGCAAGTAAAATCTTTGGTAAATTGTTAAACTACAAAATCTGAGTTTGTCCAGAATTCAAAAATGAGATCAATCCACCCCACATACATATCCCTTTTGAATTTATATCTAAAGCAGGTTTTCCTCCCATTAGAACTGTTGGTGAAGTCGTCAACCAGGGAGCAGTTATAGCTGGAATACATGGTGCAGGAGTAAATACTCCCAGAGCAGCAGCTGTTAAAGCAACAACCATTGGATTTGCAGGAGATTGACACATACCAAAAGGGGGAATATTTACCATAGGTAGATTATCCATAATTTTTCCTGCTGGTGTGGGCATAAATACCATTGAGTCTGGAAGAGCATTAAAAACAGCAGGTGTCATTCCAAAACTACATTGCATTTGACCTGCTGTACAAGTTAAAGGACATGGCATTTTTACACTCCTTAATCATATTGATTATCATTTCCTTGATTACTTAATCATATTGATTATCATTTCCTTGATTAGAAAACTTTTCCTGTAATTGTGTATCCTCAAATAAAGCAAGAAGACTATTCTGATCACTAGAAATTTTTAAAACCTCAAATACAATTTCCAAAAACGAACGATTTTGCCACTTTAATGCTCTTAGTATTATTAATGGAACTGGACTGTGCGGTTCTATTTCCAAAAGCATATCAGCAAATTTTTTTAAATTGTTATAAATATCATTTCTACTCAAAGTATTATTCTCTAATTTTTCATAGTAAATTTCTTTTTCAAGATTTGGAAAATCATTTTCAGGTGCAGTAATTTTTTTAACCTCAGCATTTTTTGTAACTTTTAATTGTGATGTAATAAATTTCTTTATTTGATGAAAAATTTCAAAAATTTTAGAAAATATATTATCTTCTAATAATTTTTCAGAAAATAAAAATTCCTTTAATTTTTTTAAATTTTTTTCAATTTCTTGGATTTCATCCTGAATAATCATAAGAATTTCAAAATCATCTTGTTGAAATAATAATTGCATTGTATCTGAAAATTCTTTCTTTCCAGTATAAAGTTCTATATCCTTATAAAATATTAATTTACTAGAATTCTTAACTTGAAATAAAGGAAGCGTCTTTAATAAAAATGGTAATTTTTCATCCAGCCATAAATAGGGAGACTTTCTCGTATCGTTCTCATTGAGTAATGCTGGAAATACATTTTCCCAATATTTAGTGCTAATAGACAGTAAAAGTTCACATGAATTTGCTAAACCCAATATACCATACTGTTTTAATCTTGCTTCTAATAAATAACAACATACCATTAAATCTTTAGTTTTATTTTTCAGTAAGTCTATACATAAATGCTCTATTCTATTCCAATTTGTTTCTTTACTATCACTTACTACCCAAACTCCTAAATTTTCATTTTCAGGCTGCTGTCGATCTCTTTTGATTTGTAAAAAATTTTCGTCGTACATTACATCTTCACCACAAGGTAAATTTTTACTTATTGGTTCTAAAAGCTGAGAAATATTTAAAAGATTTATTTCCATACATTACTTCCTTCATTTTTAGAATAAGAAAAATTATTTGGGTAAGGAGCTTCCGTTGGAAAAGGAGGAATTGGTATAAATTGTTTTTCTAAATTTTCAACGCTAATTTTCATTACTATTTTTGCTAAATTAGTTTCTACTTCATCTGTATTTTTCTTGGTTTTAATTTTTTTCACTGGAATATTAAATTTTAAATAGTGTGATGAAAAATCAGAATTAAATTGATTTGAGTATTTTCTTTGCAAAGCAAAAATAGACCACTTATTGTTAAATTGAATAGTAACTTTTTTATCTAAATTCTCAATCTCATATAAATTTTTTCTCTTTTCAATTTGTAAATTTGGATAAACAGGAAAATCTTTCGCCCATCTTAAAGACACTGTTGTTGGATCAAGATATTCCCAAGAAATTTTCTTTGTTCTATTAGTTGTAGATATCTGTTTGTTTCCAAAATCAAACTCTCTTTCCACAATACTTTCTGTATTTTCTTCATAATTTTTAGAAATTTTTAAATCAACTAAAAAATTTAATTTTAATTGATCTGCCTCTGATTTAACTGGATCAAATTGAATAATTTTAAAAATATTATCTAATTTGCTCAAAAATTCAAAAGAATCTTTCCATTTGCTTTTATCCGAGATTAAAATTTTATATTTTTCTAAATCTTTGAATGAATTATACATAGAGTATAGCCTACTAAATTTATCAATATCTAATTCATCATTTGAATTTACAGGAAGATTTAAAGAAAATGGAAATTTTCCAGAAATTTCTTTATTAAAAAATAAAGCTAGTTTATCATATTCTGTTTTATAAAAATTTTCGATAAGATCATTACACTGACTTTTTAGTAAAGTTACCAAATTTTTTTGCTTTTCTAAAAAAAAGTCATAAATACTTGAATTATTATTATATTTTTCAACGTTTTCATAACAATTTAAAGTATTAATTTTTGGCATAATATTCACGATAAAATCTTGGAGAATTAGAAAACTACTATCCTTACTTTTAGATTCTAATGCTGCAATGTTATTTTTCCAAAATATTATATTTTTTAAATCATTTTGTGAAATTTCGCTTCCTAAAAATTGTGATAATTGTAATAAACTTTGAACATAGTCGGTTTTAATTTTAATAATTTCATTTTTTTGTATTTCAATAAATTCATTTAATTCTTTCATATCACTAACCATATATGCCTGGAATGACAAGTTTTCCACTCCATTCCACCATTTAAAATTTGCATTTTTAGGGGTAAAAAAACCTTTTTTATTAAAATCATCCTGAATAAATGTAAGAAAAATAGATATATCATTATTGAATGAATTTTCAATGGATTTTAATAAATTACTTGCACCAATTTCTTTCAACTTATTTAAGATATAAATATTTCTCTTCAAATTTTGATTAAATGCTAAAATTTTATCTTTTCCTATATTTTTGTTTTCATTTAAATAAGAAATATCATCTGTATGCTTAATTTTTTGACTCATTTCAAAAGAAATACTTTGCGCAGTATATTTTGTCAAAAGCATAACAAATTTCGAATTTATATTTTTAGTTTCATTACTAATAAATTTATCATATTCAAGTAGCATAGACTCTAAATATTCTAAATCACTTTCTGACCATTTATATTTATCCTGGAACTGTATATTATCAGGTAACTTTATACTCATAGAATTAATCATAAAATTTTTTTCTTTGAATTTATCTAAAGCTGCAAGTAATTCAGGAATTAATGGTGAAATTATAATTTCACCTTCATTTTTATTTTTATCTGATTTTTGTGTCAAGAATAGTGGTCCTAGAAGTTGAGAATTTAAAGAAAGTGATTTACTATTTCTTATAGAAACCGCATCTTTTATTTTATTTTCATATAACTGCAAGGAATTTTCATCACTTAAAAGAATTGATTTTTGGAGAATAATCTTAATTCTTTCTATAGGATTTAATAAGTTAGCTGGTACTTTAAAATTTCCTTGTTTAGCTGAAATAAAAGAGTTGTCAATTAATTTATTTAATAATTCGTACAATTCATTGTATTTTCTTTGTGCAATATTTAATGTCAAGTCTTTTTCTATATTATCTATTTTTTCTACCGCTGAATTTGAAATTTGAAAAAGTGAAGAGTCACCTTCAATACCTTGTTTTGCCGTGCTTAGAAGATCTAAAAATTTCTTACTAAAAACATTTTTAACTAGCCTTAAATCTATATTATCTTGACTATAGTCTTTATTTATCTTAAAAGTGATATTATATTTTTCAAATAAATCCGTCAAATCCGCATCAAGTAAGTAATTAAGAATTCTTGTAGAATCTACAATATTTACTTTTTCATTTAGCTTATTAAATAGGTCAATATAATTTTCATTTTTCCAGCATAATTCAGAAAAAATATATAATTCTTTTAATTCACTAATATTTGTATCTAATTCTAGATTATCAAGACCTCCAATGTAATTGCTCGCAAGAAGTTTATTATTCCTTTCTAGTAAAGAATATTTTATTGGCTTGATTAAATAAAAAACTAATAAATTACTATATAAATTTTCGATTCTATTGCTATATCTAGATATATAACTTACTGGATGAAATATGCTTTTAATATCATTCTCAAATAAAGGATTGTACAAATCATAGACATATACTATATTTTTTATGCTTATTTCTTTATCTTTTAATTTTAATTTATTTTGTTCATAATTTTTATCTATGAAAGAAGTCATGTAGTATATATTTTTATCCACTAAACTAACATAATCTTTTATTTTTTTGGAATAAGAAATTAAGCTAGTAGTAAATAAAATAACTAAAAATGGAAGAATAATTTTTGGATATAAAGCATAACGCTGTGCGCTTAAAAAATAATTAAATGTTGGAGCACTGAATTTTATCTCTGATAATACTTTCCTTTGGAAAAAATCTTTTATAAATAGACTTTTACCAAAATTCACATATTCAGTGGAGTTATTTTCAATACTACTTAAAAAAGAATCTGTATTTTTTGCTTTTATTGGAATTTTAAGACCTTCAGCATCAAATCCTGTTAAATAAATTCCTCGTAGTGTATAACTATGATTAAACGATTTATTATTAAAAATTATGTTAACAAACTCTTTTAATTCATTTAAATATATTTCTAACTCAAATGGAAAATTTATCGCATCTTTATTAAATTTATTCTCTTCCTCACATATTTGTCTTTCAATATTAAATTGTTTGATTTTTTCTAGAATATTACTTAAAGCTTCATCAAAAAAATTTTCCTTAAATATCGCTTCTAAGTCATAAGGATTAGACCATCCAAAAATATGATTTTTTAACTCATCATTTAATTGAGATGTAAATTGATTAAAACCATAAATATCTTCTAACTCAGTGATTAATAAATATACAGGTATTTTTAAACCAGATAAATTCTGAATATAATTTAAAATATTTTGATACTGCAATGCTAGTAACTTAATTTTTTCTTTTTTAGTTGTTTGATTTTCATAATAAATTTCGGAAATTTCAGTTATTGGAAATTTTAAAATTATAGATGAAATCGGTTTTAAGTATCTAAATTTTGCAATTGTACTAATAATTTTCTTTATATTTTTTTTAAAATCAGTAGATCCATACTTTAAAAAGATTTTTTGTTGATCTAAATCTAATAAAATATGCTCACTGTATGTTTTAATCTCAAGTAAATTTTCAAACTTTTTTTCACAATTAAAAACTAAATTTGGATTTTTAAAAATATCTCTTTTTTCTTCTTTATACATTCCAAAACTTAGAATAAAGTTTGGGCTAATCTTTTGATTATTTAATTTTTTTAAGTCTCCTATAGAAGATTTCAAATACAATAAAAATGAATCTTTTTCAAAAAATTTAAAACTTCTGAAACCTAATCTTTTTCTTCCACTTGTATGTGTTTTACTTTTTTTTAATTTAATTTTCTTAGCTTTTTTATTTTTAAAAAATATCCAGTAAAATACCAAAAATGAAGATAAAAAAACTATAAATATAAATGAGAAATACACTAAAAAGAAAAGCATTGAATTGGTTGCTAGAATTTTGTTCAAAATTAATATCATTTAACTAACTCGTTTAATATGGAATTATATTTTTCAATTTTTTCATTGCTTTTATTCGTAAAAACAAGCCAAATAAAACTTGAAATAACAAAATAAATAAAAATAGTAATTAAAATATAAAAATACCATTTTTTTATATCTGGTAAAAATAGGTCTTTAATATTTTTTGGAATATTTAATGAATTAGATAAAACAAATTCTTTTTCTTCTGTTATATTCATTTTACTATTAATTATTCTAAAAAGTTCTTTTTGATAATACTTAATTTTATCTTCTTCATTGTTTATATGATATTTCCCTTTAAAACCTAAACCTAGCAGTAGTAAATAAACATATGCTAAGTCAGAATTAAGTGTATCATTTTCCCTTATAATTTTATCTATCTTATCAAAAATAATAGTGCCAGATGACCTTGTTCCATAAAATATATATTCTAGAGTATTATCTTTCCAGTAATCGGAAATTTCATTATTTTTTTTTAAAAAAAACTCATCACTTAAAGCTATCATAGCATATTGAAATTCTAAATATAATTTTCCATTTATTCTATCATAGGAAGTATTATTAGAGACAAATAAGACAATATTTTTATAAACATCATTCCAAACTTCTTTTAATTCCGTATAAAATTCTTTTAAATCACTATTCGATTTTTCTTTAAAAAATTGGAGTTTAGAGTCTACTTTTTTTTCAAAAAGACTTAAATCAAAGCAAAATTTTTCAAAAAATTGAATATTTTTTGTTTGGAATACTGACATACTCATATTATATCCTAATTTATTGCATTATCTAATATTCTCATTCATTTTGAATTTAAACTAAGTAAATTTTGCCTTGTGTTAGATTATTGTTACTTTTAATTTTCTTAATATTAAGAAAATTATAGTAGTATTATATTAATTAAGGATAAATATGAAATTAAAGATTACTTTTATATTATTAATTACTTTTTGCAAATTAAATTTTAGTTTTGCAGAAGAATCTAATATCATTAAAGTTGTATCTTGCCACAGTCCACCTTATTTCTTCTATGAAAATAATAAATTTAAAGGTTCTGAAGTTGAGTTACTAGCATTAATTTTTCGTGCCATGAAAGTTGAATATAGTTTTAGTATCACTGACTGTAATGATGCTGTCCAGAAAACTGAAGTAGGTTATTTTTCAGTATTACTTCATAATAGTATAAAAAAAAATGAAAGTTCTAACTTACTATCTAGCGATCCAATCTTTCAAATGAATCATGTTTTTTTCCGAAAAAAATTTGATTTTACTCAAAGTTTTTTGACAAAACTTACAATTGGTGTGCCTTCTGGATATTCAGACATAAGTTTAAAAAAAAATAAAAATTATAATCTTGTTCCAGTTTCAGGAAATAATAACTATCTAAATGCGCTTCTTAAGGTTTATTTCAATGAAATAGACTATTTTCTATGTGATCAAATTACTTGTGAGTACGTTATCGATAAATACAAAAATAAATTTCCAGAGCTAAATCGTATTGAAAGAAGAAGCACTCAGTTGTATGAAAAACTATCAAGAAACGCTTATTTTTCAAAAATAAGCTCTTTAAATAAAGAAAGATATTATGAATTTAATAGTATTTTGAAAAAAATTAAAAAAACATACAGTTACAAAAACATTGCAAATAAATATAATATTAGGAATAACTAAATGAAAAATATTGCTACTATTTTTCCAATGAGTATTTTTTTTCTATCATGCAGTACATCAAAAATGCATTTGGAAGCAAATATAGATTTAAACGCAAATAATAATTCTGCAATTCCAATTGACATTATTTTTATTTATGAAGAAAAAATTTTAGATGAATTTAAAAAAATGCCAGCTTCAACTTGGTTTTTAAAGAAAGATCAGTATACAAATGACTATGCAGTAAACAATTTAATTCAAGTAGTATCTTATGAAATAGTACCTGGTCAACACTTTGCTGTCTCTGATTTCAAACCAGACAAAACACCATTAATTACTATTTTGTATGCTAATTACTTAAATACAAATGATAATAGAATTATTTTATCAGACTATAGTAATATTCGCTTGAAAATGAAAGAATCATCTTTTTTATTAAGCCAATAATTTGTATTTAAAATTTGAACAATATTTGTTACTGTCCTCCTGGTAGCTCGAATTATGTTTTATCTGTGAGGTTTATATGTCTGAAAAAACTATATTTGAAAAAATTTTAACTGGAGAAATCCCTTGCAAACCAGTATATGAAGATGAGTTTACTCTCGCATTTCATGATATTTCCCCCCAAGCACCTGTTCATGTATTAGTTATCCCAAAAAGAAAAATTGTAAATGTCGCAACATCTAGTGAATCTGATATTGAACAAATGGGGAGAGTGCTCTTTGCTGCCAAAAAAGTTGCCGAAGTAACAGGCATAGATAAATCTGGCTACAGATTAATTATGAATAATGGTGAACATGGAGGACAAACTGTTTATTATATGCATTGCCATGTCATGGGTGGTCGTAGTTTAGCTTGGCCGCCGGGATAAAGAAATATGAAAAAAGTAGCATTTCTTTATAGTAAAGCAAAGCTACTTAAATAATATCCTGTTTTAAAGATTTAATCATTTAAATTTGCAAAGGTTTCTTCAATTTTTGTTAACTTAGAAGCTTTTGAGATGTTATACTCTGCTAATTTAATTTGTGCTTCAGTATAATTAGCACGAGTATTTTTAGCAGTTTGATTTATACTTAGATCATTTTTAAAAGTATTCAACATAGTAAGTATTGCAGCATAATTAATAGGTTGTTTATTTAATTCTTTATCTAACTCAGTATCAAAGTCTGTAAGCGCTTGTATTACAGCAGCATCAGTTACTGGATCTAAAGCAGTCTTAGCATTACTGTACTCTGATTCTTTATCTGAAAGAAGAAGTGCTGTTATTTTAGCGTCTATATCATCAGTTATAATTTTTATACTGTTTTCTTTGCCAATTTGTAGCAATTGATTTCTTTCGTCAGCAAGATTAGCTGCTGCTTCTTCAGTTGGAAGAGTAACTTTATTAAATTGGTATGTATTAACTTGATTAGATGTAGAAGAAATCATAGTGTACATAGTATAATTTTCATTATCAAATTCTGTGAAATCTGTAGGACAAACTTTAAGCTTAACGTTGGGACTTGTACCAGCAATGTGATTATTAAACTCAGTAGATGTTAAAGTAATACTATCACTTGTTTTTGCAATTACACAAAGCGCACCTGCTTGTAGTCCAGAAATTTTTAATTTAAAACCATCAACTTTTGTAAAATCTTTGGATCCTAAATTTCTTTGTGTTTTATAACTGTATTCAACAGTATAACCATTTCCTAAACCATTAGTGCCATTGCCAATTCCAACCCAAAGTAATTTTTTAGTTAATGCATTTTTATCTATTTCTTTTATTATGCTGTTTGCCACTGTTGGAGTAATTGCCTTATTGTCATCTTTAAAGAAGAGGTTTAAAGCTCCTTCTGCTTCTTTTTTAGCATTTAGGTACATTATTTCTAAATTATTTGAGCTATTTTTAAATTCACCAAAGTTATCTGAAAAACTTATAGTTTTATTAGCAGTTAAATTTAAACTCAATTCTTTACCAGCTGCAGCTTCCCATGTAATAGAATTTGTATCGTTACTTGAGTCAATAATTTTATTAATTTTAATTTCACAAGCTTTATCTGCAATTACTAGGAGTGTCGGATCTGCGCTATTTATTTTTAGGGGACGGAATTCTTTTTCAGATTCACATTTAACGGATCCTTCAATTGCTATTTTTTCACTTACTTGCCAATTTTGCCCTGTACGAAGTACAAAGTTTGTATTTATTTTCTTGGTTTCTGAATTTTTTTCCGCTGCTGTTGTCGTTTTATTATTTTTCCCACCACAGCTATATAAAGCTACAGATGTTAAACTTAAAGTTGCAACTAATATATTTTTAGCAAGCATTTTTTTCTCCTAAAGAATTAGCTTATTAATTCTGCAAATTGCAGTTATTTGAAAATAATATGTAGTAATATCTAAAAAATTAAGATTACCATAACTTTTTTCGTTTTTTTGTTTAAAACAAATAATTAATAAAAGTCAATTTTTTTAGAAATTATTTTTTAAATTTTTCTAATAGAAAAAATTTTTATTTTAATACGATTCGAAATTAAAAATATAAATAAAAAGTACTAATACACTAGGAAAGTTTATGTCTATTTTATTTTCACATTATAGAGATCTGTTAAAAATGCTTTTGATTTTTTTAATTCAATTATTTCAGGCAAATTTTCGTACTCTTTGGGAAACACAGCTTCTTTAAGTTGTTCTCCGAGAGCTATAACATTTAAACCGCCTTGAATAATCTCATATTTTTTAGGTTTTTGAATGTATTGAAAATCAAAAAAAATATGATTATCTTCGATAATTATATTTTTATAAATTCCAATTTCTTCGTCTAAAGAACTTTTTTTCAAAAAATTTAAAGTTAAGTCTATTTTTTTAATATCACTTCTTTCTATTTCTAGAAGCAATCTATTATTTTCTAAAATTTCCAATATTTTATGATAAAAATAAGCTCTAAAATACGCATTTTTACTATGAATTTTATTAATAATCCAATTAGAATCCTGTTTAGTTAAGCTAACATGTACTTTAGAAGCAGAAAAAATTTCCACTAGTACATCTGGTAGATGTAAGTGATTAAATTCAAGTTCATTTTTAATGTGGATTAATTTGCTGGGAAAAATTGTTTCTTTGGCTAATTTCTCTCTTTTTTTAGAAGAATAAGAGTCACTAGTTTGATCTTTTACCAGAATATTATTGTCACCAATTATAGGTAGGAAATCATTATACTCAATTACATTTTTGTTTTTTATACTTTTTGAATTAAGTAAATTTTTTGCACCTTTTTCGTTTTCAGAAATAACTTGCTTTGTATTTTTATTGTCAGTTTTTTCCACAATAGGTTTGCTTCTAGAAGGCAAGTTTCTTTTTTTTTCTTCTTTTCTTGTTGGAGTTAAAGGACTTTCAATTCTCTTTTTTTGTTCTTTAGAAGAAGCTATTACATCTTCAGAACTTTTTTTTTTCTATAATTGTAACCTTTATGGGAGGATTCAATAATTGTCGATAACTTTTAAAATTTGGTAAGTGAAAAGAATTATAAAAAATAATACCGCCAATAAGCATAAAATGTAAGAATACAGCTATAATAATTAACGAAATTTTCTTTTTTATCTGATTTTTTATACTCAGAAGAAACATTTAAGTTTATTTTCCATATGCTTGACCAAACGCTTGCAAAAATGCCTCAGCACTATGCTCTCCATTATATTGTTGCCCATTAATATAAATCAAAGGTGTCCCTTCAATTCCTAATTTATTTGCAAATCCAGCATCATCTTTTAACTTTTGTACTTCAACATGCGAATTCATACATTGCTCAAAAGCATTTGTATTTAGCCCCATTTCTCCTACATGCTTTTTTAAACCGTCAGAAGAAAAATTTTCGGCTCTTTGGGCATTATTCCATGTTTGTCCCTCAAATGCCCAAGTTTTAAATTCCCAAAATTTTCCCTGTTGTCCTGCACAACGCGCAGCTTCAGCGAGTGTACAGCTGTATGGATAAACTCCTTCATGCGAAATATGTGGATTACACTTGTTACTAAAAGGAAAAAACTTATAAACTATGACTACTTTTTCTAATCCAAAAGCATCTTGAGCTTTAGTCATACCTTCAGTTGCAATACGACAATGTGGACAACCAAAATCAGAGAAAACTTGCACAACCACTTTAGCTGAATCACTTCCCCTGCGATAATCTTCACCATTACCAACAAAATTTGTTTTATTAAAACTCATTAAATTATTCATTTGTTGCATATTGCCAGGATTGGAATTATTTACCGGAGCAGTTGAATTATTTACGGAAGAAGAAGTTTTATCTTTATCGGAGCTAGAAAAATAAGGTGCAATAATTGGCGCAAGAAGGCCAATTGCTAACGGAGGAAGCCCCAGGCATAAAGAGACAGCCATAAAACGAATAAAAGCATCATTCTTCGGACCAACTGGTGTATTTTTTACTTTAATATATTCAAAAACTTTCATTCCCGAATATAAAAGAACAGTAATATGAACAATAGAACAAGCAGGGCATACTAACTGCAATTTGAAATAAGAAATGTATGCTAAACAAATAACACTAATAAAACCTAAACCTGCCAACATTAATTCAAGTTGTGCTAACCATTTTTTTGTTACCTGTGTAAATTTTGGTAAAATTGCAGCTGAAAATAGGATTGCAAAAAAAGTCATTCCGTAAGCACCCAAAGGTATAGATGCTATTTCACCAAATGAGCTGCCAATCACTGCTGAACAACTTACAGTTGAATTAAAATCACAAAGCTGTTTTCCACTACTTTTTAAAGTAACTTGTAAATGCACAATTAATGAATACAAGGAAACAGAAAAACCAATAACACTCAGAATGATTGATGTTACATTTAATTTAGATGTGAAAATATTTTCTTGGTCAGTCGATTGCATAACCTTCCTTTTCAATTAGTAATTAGAATTATTTAGCTTACCTTTAATGATGTCATTACCACCACTTGTACCCAAACGAGTAGCTCCAGCTTGAACAAAAGCAAAAGCGTCATCGATAGAACGAACGCCACCACTTGCTTTTATTCCTACTACATTTCCAGTTTCTTGTTGATAAGCATTTAATGCATTTTTTATTACTTCAATATCTTGAAGGCTTGCGCCTCTTGAAGAAAAACCAGTTGAAGTTTTAATTACATGAATGCCGCATTTTGCCGCAATAAGAGTACATTTATAAATTTCTTCAGTAGACAATAAAGCTGTTTCTAAAATCACTTTAACTAACTTATCTTTTGCATTTTCAACTATCAATAAATATTCTTTTTCTAAAGAATTAAACTCACTATTTTTGACAAAAGTGTTATTTTGCACAAAATCGAATTCATCCACAGAATCCATTATACTTTTCATTTCTTCTACTTTTGCAGCAGTAGAGGTATATCCAAGCGGAAAACCTAAAACTGTGCATACTTTTACAACTGAATTTTTTAATTTTAGCTTGGCTTCTTTTGTATAACATGGAGGAACACAGACAGAACGAAATTTAGCAGAGAGAGCATCTTCACATAACTTATTTATTTCACTTTTAGTCGCAGAAGGCTTTAATAACGTTGAATCAATTAAATTAGCAAAATCAAGAGTATTAAATGATTCTTTAATTTTATTTTGCCAGTAAAAATCTTGTTCTAATTCAGAGTGTACAAATTTTATCATTTTTGCTGCTCCACATGACATATACCATCTCCACTGTAATCAACACAAAAATCTCTAGTAATAGCAAATGGGATTGAATTGTGAGTTCCTACCAAAAAATCGGGTAGATATTCATCCCCCCATGCCAGCCATCTTACGGTAAAAGCTTTTGTTTCCATAATATTTTCTTCAAAACTAGCTGAAAAAGGTTTTGATAAGTCTCCTCTATCCAGAACCCATCTCCTCCGCAATTTACCATTTACATACATTTCTACTACACTGGTAGAATTCCATTCAGGAATAAGTACTCTTAATCTAAATTTTTGCTGTACATAACTGGAAAACATACTGTCATTATCTAAAAGAGTAAGTGGTTCAAAGATACTAAAAGTAACTCCATTGCTAGCTTGAACATTTGTATATTTTAAAAATTCTGGTCGATAAACTAATCTGTTAATTTTTGTAAAAGCAGAAAAAGGCACTGCATTATGCGCAATATTTTTTTCCCCAGTACCACCCAAGGGTATCCCTAGAAAAGGTAAATTTTGGCTTTCATTTCGCAAGAAGGAAACGTTCGACGATAGCATTTTTCCAGAAACACCCAAATAAATTTTATTAAAATCAAAATGATTCATTTCATTCATTGAATTTAATTGACTGATTAAAAAATTATTAGAAAATGAAACATATTTGTTGTCTTGATTTTTTGCTATAAAGTTTAATTTTTTATTGACCTCTTGATCAAGATCGTTTTTTATTTCAAAATCTAAGTTAACATTATAAAAATTTGCTAATAATATTTTATTACTTGCAAACAACCAACTTAAAAAAACATTTGACTCCATTAATTGGATTGGAAAAATTGAGTTATCAAAAATATAACTATTACTTTCTTGTTCGGAATCAAGAAAATATTTATCCTCTCCCTCACAATTTAACTCAAAGATTTCGTTATCAGAAAGTTCGATTGTTTTTAAGCAAACTAATTTATTCTTGCGTAAAATTGCAAAAGTATACAAGGCTGGTTCTAATTGAATTTCAAAAGGTTTTTCTCCAATGAAAATTGAAGTTTTTTGATATTCATCGACATTCATCCTTTTGGTTTGAATGTTTCCTATTGAAAAAAGATCTCTAGCTATCTTTGAAGGGATTAACAAACTTCCAGCTTGAAAATTTTCTTCAATTTTTTTCAAATTTTCTTCTGAAAGTGTTCTTCCTAATCGAAGAATGTCACCATTTTTTATTCCATTTATTCCCTTCGGAACTATCTTTGCATAACTGCTATCAAAGAAAGGGACTTTAACATTTGTTAATTCCCCTTCGACTTGAAATTCTCGTCTTAAATCCCCATAGCCACTTGATATTACATATTTTTTAAGTGCAATAAAACAACTCGCTTTTCCTTCAGAATTCATTTTAACCATAGCAAATGGTTTTTTGCTTTCAGAACTCATTAAAAAAAATAGTTTTTTATAATTGTGATGTGGAAATAAACTATCTGATTCAAATTGAATTCGTTTAAGTTCACCTTTTGGTAAATTGCTTATTTCGGAGTCATCTACAATACGACAATTTCCTGGTTCAGGTGGTAAAATAGGGTTATTAGCTCCATTCCAATAGCCAATTAAAGAATCAGAGGGAAGGATAGACAGCCAGTTTTCATTTGGAAGAATAAATGGTGCCCAAACTAGCCCTTCTTCCTGAAATGGGTTTACATCGACATAACTGCTCATTATGAGAATGTTTTTATCGATAGAAGGGTTATAAGGATTGGAGTTTTGCTCAAAAAACTGAATTTCAGCTTCATTTACCGAGCGGCAAGAGCTAAAACTAAAAAAGAAAAGAAGGGTCAAAAAATGTAAGGATATGTATTTTTTAATTTTTTTACAAAAAGTATCATATATCATAGTTATTATTGATCCATATCAAAGAAATTTCTCCTGAAGTCATTTAGCTTTCTGTTTTCAGGCATGATTCGCCTAGACAATACATATCTTATAAATATTCCAATTTATATAAAATGAGGTCACTATGTTTTTACTTCGTCAACGCTCAATCACCCTAGCTAATGGACAAGAGTGTTCTACTACAAAAGAACACCAGCCTAGCCAAACTTCCGATCTTGCCAACGGGGAGAGATATGAGAATGGACAAAGAGTCAAAACACTTCCTCCAAGTGTGATTAAAGATATCGAGCAAAAAAACATTGCTAGACGTTTAGCTGGTTTATCCCCTATTCACGTACGCGTTCGTCGCTGCCTTACTTGTGGTTCCATGTTTGAATCAGCTGGCAACAGAACTTGCGGTTGTTCTAGTCGTACAGCAGGAACAATAGCAGGTAGAGAAATCATTTAATTTTTTTCCTTTATTTTCTAATTAAACTTCTTGTTAAATTAAAAGTGCAAGAAGTTTTTTTTTATGCCTCAATATTAGGTTTTCTTGACCATTTTCTGTAGTCCCAACACCATTGATTTGGATGTTGCCGAATTTGCTCTTCTATCCATTTTGTAAAATAGGCCATCTCAGAGGCGACTTCTGTTTCTCTCTCTTTTATTTTATCTTTGGCAAACAATTCTGCTGGAATTAAATACTCATCTTTTGCATATATTTGCTGATAATTTTCAAGAATATTTTTCTTTAAATGCGGGTTTTTTCCACTTTGCATTTTCAATCTTACTACTCCAGGCATAACACGGTAAGCAGCTGCATAAGCAATAACCATTCCTTGATTCATACACATTCTTAGTCCGGAGGTTGGAAATGCTGCATAGTCATTAAAAAACTGAATAAATAATCCGCCACTTTTCGGTTTTTGGTCAACCAGCATGCAAAATGAAGCTTTCCCTGATTGAATGAGCTTTTCCATTTTATGAAATAAGGATTTGTCCGTCATAACAACACCCATACCTGGGCGTACTCGATACCAGCTCAATAATTTATTTACCCATTGGAACTTTGCTGGCTGAGCTAAAGCATAAACTTTATTATGTTTTCCCTTTACTACTTCTTCTGTGACAGGTAAAGAATACATTTCTACATTTGCCATATGCGATAAAATATAAACAATTCCTTTTTCACTTAAAGCTGGATATTTTTTCTTTAATTCAGCATAAAAATCTTGATAAATAAAATTATCGCTAAATTCACATATATTTAAATTTAACTTTTGAAAAATAAAAGCTTCAATAAAGTAATATAAGTAATTTAAGTAGACCTGTGTTATTAATATATTCGATTTAAAACCTTTAATATTAAGCTGTTGTCTTAAATTTTGCTTTGCTGTTTGGGTAGGAAAGATAGGTAAAAAAGTGAGAAAGAAACTAATAAAACCAAAAAAAATATAGAGAGGTAAAAACAAAATGTTTAGCAATAAAAGGATGATATATTTAATTTTTTTCATAAATTTAAGCCTTACATAAAATTTTCCGATCACCATACTAAGCATTTTTTGCCTATTAAGGGAGAGATCAGTGGTTTTGCCAGTATATGATCGAACACCTTACAATGTCGAATATTATAAGGATGGGGTAAAAGAAACAATTCGCCGCGTTCCTCCCCCAAAATTACATGATATGGAAGAAGGAGATGAAGTCAAAATCATTCGCAAAAAAGGAGATGACTGGGATCAAGGTGATAGAGTAGATATCAAAGCAATTAATCCAAGACAAGCAAATACATTGACTATAGAAAAAGCAAATGGTGATTATACTTTTTTATCATATGATGATGTCGAATTAAAAGAAAAATCAGCCTTGCATTATATTAGGGAAGGAAGAGATCCTTTTGGAAGCCAATATTTACTTTGGCCTTAAAAAATATTGTGTCTCTTTTTAGCATAGTCTTGGTCTGTTTTAATCAATTTTTGATGCATTTCAGGTAAATAAGATGTTGGTAACGTAGGATAAAGATGATGTACCAAATGATAACAATCATTTCTAGGAAAAAATATAGCATTTAATAACGGAATAGAAAATATGTGATTTCTAGTTTTCTCTTCTTTTTCAATTTGATAATAAAGACCGCCATGGTCTAAATAGTCAGACAATATTTTACACATTTGATAAGATGTAAAAAAAGGAAGTAAAAGAAAAAGAAAGATTATTTTAAATCCAAAAAACAAACAGAGAAAAAAAATCATTATGAATGTAACACTATGAATGAAAAAATTTTTTTTCTCTGTATAATTTAACACGAATGAATTTTTAATAAGAAGAAACCAATTTTTAGGAGATAGTACAACCTTAAAAAGAGTTTTTAATGAAAATTTATTTTTACTACAAACACCAATAATTTGTCGAGAAATAAAATCTTTATCAAGATTTAAATCACCTAAATACTTATGATGCGAGTGATGATCTTTTAAATATCTATCAAAGCAAGAAAATTCAAGAGCAGATAATATTTTTCCTATATAATAATTTTGTTTCCTTGAAGAAACAAAATTAAAATGACTACACTCATGAATAATATTTCCAAGAGCACGCATTCTAGTGCCATTTAATATAATAAAAAATACTGAAAAAACAAGAAAAATAAAATTATTTTCAAATTGAAGAAAAAAACAAATAACAATCGGAATAAATAGAATTGTTATATGAAAAAAAATTGTGCTAAGTCCCCAAAATAAATTACCACAAGCGGATTTTTTTTTAAGTATATTGATGGAATTTTCAGTATTATTCATAAACTTTCTGCATTAAAAAAATAAACTCTATATTTATCATTACTATAGAATTTATATCAACGCTCCACATTTATCAATTTCTCTTGAAAATGCAATTGTATCTTCTCATTTTTTTACATTAATTTAAAATTATCTTTTTAAATTAATTACTTCTTCTAACATGGTATCAGTTGTAGTAACCGCTTTTGAGTTGGCTTGGAATCCTCTTTGGGTTAATATCATATCCACAAATTGTTGTGCCAAATCAACGTTTGATTCTTCCAAACTTGCTGAATAGATACTCCCCCTAGAGAGAGTTTGCGGAAGACCTATCCTCGCTTCACCAGCTTTTGGAGTTGCAATGTAGTTGTTACGCCCAATTTTTTGCAACCCATGAGTGTTTTGAAAGACAGCTAAAGCCACAGCCCCCAGTCTTCTTTCCAAACCATTCGTATAAGTACCTCTAATAATGCCATCTAAATCTATTTTAAGAGTTTTTAAATACCCTGCCTCATAACCATCTTGAGAGTGGAAAGCCACCCCAGATTTAGCAGCTAAACTCGTTGAACCTTGAGTCCCAACAATACCATCTTCATCAATAGTTGGACCAAAATTGAATTGAAGTTTTTGTGGTCTTGCCCCATTTACAAATTGGACATCAAAAGCATCTGTTTTATTTATATAATCTATTTGAATGGGTGTTCCAGCCTTGTTTTTAAAATTTAAAATAGGTTTCCCATCTTCATCAAATTCAACTACTCCTTCCGCAATAACCGCAGGTAAAACCTTTCCTTTTTCATTTACCGGAGGATTCATAGAGATCTCCTGGCCATCAACAGTTGCATACCAGTGCCATTCATTTTTTGTTGCGTCTGTAGTTCTGGTATAATAAATAACAGCTTGCCGCCCATAGCCAAAATTATCAAAAATGGTAACAGCACTGGCAAAATTTGAAGTATCTGCTGGACGTGATAAGTCAAAATCATCTACCGGAGGTCTTTCTCTCACATCCAAATTTGTAACTATATTTACGATATTAGTTGGTTTTGGTGGAATAATATTTGTTATGATCTGCATATCAGTCATTTTAACAGAAAGCCTGTTGTTACTATCAGGATCGGGCATGTAACCTTGTACTCGAGCACCAGTCGGATCTGTTAATTTTCCGTCTTTATCAAAGCGAAAGCTTCCTTGTCTGGTATAGAAAAGGCCATTTGACTCTTTGACCTCTGCCACATCGCTTTTAATCACAAAAAATCCATCACCTTGAACACTTAAATCTGTAATTTGTCCCGTATTCGTAACAGCACCTTGATTATATAATGTGGTTATATTCCTAAGCCTCGCACCACGGCCTAATTGGGATCTCTCATTTAAAGTAACAGCAAGCATGTCCTCGAATTCTGCTCTATCTGTTTTAAATGATTTTGTATTGGCGTTTGCAATATTATTTGCGACAACAGACATTCCATCAGCATTTGTTCCTAAGCCAGAAACCGCACTAAATAAGGCATAATTAATAGGCATATCAGCATTCCTTCAAAAATTATAATCTTAAAGTCCTAAGTTCTACCGTTTATCCCATTGACTGTGGGTGCACCTCCATATTTAGGGGCTGCCTTTGGTTCTTGATAATTTTCAACTGCTCTTTGCTTTGGAGGACTTGAAACATTACCAGTGCGTGTTGAAGCTTCTTTTGGCTCCGTAACTTTATTTTGATTTTTATATTCAGTTAAATTTAATTTTGGCTCAGAAAATACATCATTGGGATTTGTTTTTCCTGGCACAGCTTTATTTTTTCCAGTTCCATTATCATTTTCAAAAACTTTATTTTTTGCTCCCGCAAAATCGCTTTCAAAAACTTTATTTTCGTTACCTTGTGTTACAGAATTTAAATGATTTGCTTTAAATTCATCTATATTTTTGCTTGCAGCTGCATCAAATTTATCTTCATCAGGTTTGAATGCTGGTGTTAATTGCCCAGCATGCTCACCTATTTCTTGTAAATTTTTCACTGGTTCTTTTAATTGCGCACTAGATACTAATTGATTTTTTTGTGGCTTTGTCTGAATAGGAGCTGTTACTGGCTCAGGATTTCGAATTGCAATTATTTTCGCCGGATCAGCAGATCCAACATCTGTATCCAATTTTCCTCCAGCTAAAATATCCGTAATTCCTTCAACTTTAGCAATGTAAGAGGTTTTAGCAGTCATTGGTTTTCCATCTTCGGAAGAAGCTAAAATATTAAAAGTATATGTTCCGTTCGGTTGTTTTACACCTTTATCATTTGTTCCATCCCAATTTATTTTATTAACACCTGGCTGCAATGCACCCATTGGAATACTTTTTATAACTTTTGAATGCTCATCTCTTATTTCAGCAATGACATTTGCAGCTGCAGCTGGAAGTTCAAACTTAGCTAAATTAGCTTTACCATCACCGGTTAATTTTATATTGTTACCTTGTATCTCAATATCTTTTCCTAAATATTGAGAAAGTTTTTCAGCTTTTGCATCATTTTGCATTTTTTTCATTTCAGTGAGCACTTTATTAACACCCATTAATTGCTCAACTGTATTAAATTGAGCCATTTGTGAGGCCATTTCGTAATGTTCCATTGGTTTACTTGGATCTTGATATTTTAATTGCGTAACTAGTAAATTTAAGTAGTCGTCTCTTTCAAGTTTATTTTTTGCTAAATCTTGTTTTTTTCCAGTCACTTTTTCTAATTGTTTTCTGAATTCTCGATCGTTTTTTGTTTCTCCCAGACGGAAATCTCCACCCGCTTCATTTTTTTCCTTTTCAATTTCAGCTTGCCTGGCAAGATTTGATTCATAAATCATATTTTCAAAATTTGGAGCATCATCACCTTTTTCCATTTTTAGGCCAACAGATTTAGGTGGCTCAGGGGCTTTTTCAGGTATTTTAGCTACGCCTCTAGATTCTCCGATATACATAACTTTCTCCATTAACAAAAACTTACTGAAAAATTAACATATTTAAACAATAACTTTTATAGAACCATTTGCACCACGTTGTATATTTGTTGTGGAATTTTTTTCCATATTCTGAAAATTATTTATTTTATTATTGCCAATATTAGCTACTTTTACATTTTTAAATTCATCACCCAAATAAGCTGAGTAATTATTCCCATTATTATTCATAAATGAATTTGCTGAGTTTCCTGCAAAAGAATTTTGGTTTAAACTTTGCTGAAATGAAAATTCTTGCTGTTTATGATTACTGCTTTGTTGTTGGGAAAAATTCTGACTACTCATAGCGCCAAAAGTATTATGTACGGTCTTTGTTTCTAAAGAAGTTACCTTAAAATCTGTTAAAGAAATATTTTGACTATCTAGTGCTTTTTTCAGAGAATCAGAGTTATTTTCTAATACTGTTTTTAAATTGCTATCTGAAGCTTTAATTTCCATCGAAACACTATTATCTTTTTTCATTTGAATATTTAATTCAATGGTTCCTAATTTTTCATCTTGAATTTGCACTTTTGCAACTCCACCACCTCTAGCTTGTAATTGGTTTGAAAGATCTATTGCCCTTCTTGTTGCAGATGAAATCAGAGGATTTGAAAAGTCTGAATTACTTTTATCTGAAACGACTATGGGAACATTTACTTGTGATGACATGGTTTTTTCAAAAACACTTGGCTTGTCATCTAATTTTATAGTTTCTTTATTTTGTTTAGATTCACCTGTATTTTGCTCAAAATCCGAAAACTGTAAAGATGCTTCTTGTTTATCAAATTTATTTACTAATGGTTGTATTTTTTGTTTCTCCATTAGAGGTATAATATCTTCCATTTTATTAATTTTTAATGCATTTTTTTTGTCCAAATTTTCAACAAAAACTTTTTGACTCCCCATTATATTTACAGGTTCATCATTTTTTTTACTTTCCTCTCCTTTATTTATAATCATATTTAATTTACTTATATTTTCAATATTTTCTAATTTATCTATTTTTATAGGATAAATTTTTGCTTTCTCAGGAACATCTCGAAATGGTATATCTAAATTATTATTACTAAATTCTTCAATAATATTGTCTTCTTTTGGAGAATTAAATGAATCAAAACTTAGCAATTTTTTAATTCCATCTAGTAAAGAATTTTTTTCAATTATTTTTGATGGAATTTCCTTAATTTTATCATTAAAAATTTCATTACTAGAAAAATTTTTCACGAAAACAGGTAGAGAAAATGTTTCATTTTTTTCATTCTTAAAAGCAGTTGGCTTATTTTCTGAAGTATTTTCACTATTGATAAATTCAATTTTATTTCCATCTATTAAAAATGAATTTTTGTCATTGTTTTTCGTCAAAATTGTTCCTAGAAAAATTTTCTCACCATTTTCATCTTTACTTCCAATATTTTTTTCACTCTTTAATATAAAAAATCCTTCCACTATATTTTTTTTGTCATTTTTAAATGGCAGTAACTCAATCCCATTCTCAAGTTTGATTAGATCATTTTTATACTCTTCTTTAATTTGAATTTTTGTATCAAATTGTTCAGGAATTTTTTCTTTTTCAATTGGAGCTAAATTACTACTAAATTCTATTTGAATATTTTTCGGAATTAATTGTTCATTATTACTAAGTAAAACATTATTTGGGAAATTTTTCTCCATTTCTTTCATACTATTTAAAGATAATAAATTTTTTATCTCCATAGTTTTTAAATTATCAAAATTATTATTTAAAATTTGATTATTTCCGATATTAAAAATATTTTTTAAGACTTCATTTTTATTACTACTTAATTCTTGAAAATTAATTTTATTATCGAATAAATTATTCTTAAATTTTCCATTTTCGTCAGGAAAATTTAATTGCATATTGTTTTGATTTAAATCCATTATTTTTGGCTCAAAATAATCTGCATAGGGTATATAAATACTACTAAAATCAAAGTTTTTATTATTTTTCTCATTCAATTCATTACTTATCTTATTATTTAATTGCAAAAAAGTAGGATTATTTTTTTGGTTTTCTAAGATACTATCTCCTTTTTGATTATCTAAAAAAAGATCCTCCCTAGAATTACTTTGAATTTGAGTTGGGATATTTAGAAAGTTATTTAGTAAGTAATTTGGTTCAAAGTCTTTAACAACACTATTTTTCTTACTTTCTTTACTAGAATGCTCGAAAGAGTTTGGTTCACTATCATTTTCTATTTTTTTATTGTTCAATAATTTTTGAAAAGATGTTTCTTTTTCATGTTCTACAGGAAGGGATTCTTTAGCAAACTTATTGGTATCTTTTGCAAACCTATTTGTTTCTTTTGAGTTTTTCGCGGAGTCATACTTTGTTCCAGTAGAAAAATTATCCTCAATTTCATTTTTGGGACTGTTTGTTGCCCCGAAAGTAATGAGTTGGGTAGATTTGGGAGTATTTTGGATCATATCCTCTTCCCTCTTTTTAAAACTTTATCTTCATGATTTAAAGTAGCGAAGAATTCCAAAAAACTTTAGTCCCGAACTTGCCGTTTAAAAAAGTTGTGGCTTAGGTAAGAAGCAATGGAAATGTCAGAGCTTTTTTGGGCAAAATAGACCAATCCAATTCCTTCTTATTTTTTTTATTCAGTAATTTCAATATATTAATAAATATTCGTTTTTTTTCCTGGATTTTAATTCCTAGTATTTTTTCCCCTACCTGCTAGGATTTCTAAGAAAAAAAAGGATTGACTTTGACACCAAGCTTTTTTATTGTCACCCACTTGCCAAAGGCAGTGATGTGAGCCAACTTTACGCCAAATAAAGCGGCTCTTTTAAGAACAAACGGCTACATACTAGGAAAGGTTTCGTATGCCAACCATTAACCAGCTTGTTGCTAGCGGTCGTAAGCCAAATCCTTACCGCAGCAAATCTCCAGCACTTAAAGAGTGCCCACAACGTCGTGGCGTTTGTACACGCGTTTACACTACTACACCTAAAAAGCCGAACTCTGCGATTCGTAAAGTTGCAAAGGTACGCTTAACTACTGGTATCGAAGTTATTTCGTATATCCCTGGTGAAGGTCACAACCTTCAAGAGCACTCTGTTGTTCTTGTTCGTGGTGGTCGTGTAAAAGACTTACCTGGTGTTCGTTATCACATTGTACGCGGAGCTCTTGACACTACTGGTGTTGCAAAGCGTCGTCAATCTCGTTCTCTTTATGGCGCAAAACGTCCTAAAGGTGGTGCTGCAGCTGCAGAACCAGCAAAAAAAGGTAAGAAATAATTAAGTAATTTTATTACTTAAAAAAGGAGAGATCCCCTACTCCCTGCCTGCAATAGGGCAAACTTAGCGGACAGAGACTTGGCAAAATGAATTGCAAGTTTTTGAGTAAAGGTTTTTGAAACTTTGAAGTTTCTCTTATTAAAAAGGAATCTAAACTATGGCACGTAGACGTCGCCCTATAAAACGTGAAGTACTACCAGATCCAGTATTTGGCGATATTTTAGTAACAAAATTCATCAACTGTATGATGGAAGATGGTAAAAAAAGTGCTGCAGAAAAAATTTTTTACGGTGCAATTGAAATCGTAAGCCAAAAAACTCAAGGCGAAGAAGCAATTGCAGTGTTCAAACGCGCTCTTGAAAATCTTAAACCACAAGTTGAAGTAAGAACACGCCGTGTTGGTGGTTCTAACTACCAAATTCCAGTAGAAGTACGTCCAGAACGCAGACAAGCTCTTGCACTTCGTTGGCTTATTTCCTATTCTCGTTTGAGAAATGAAAAATCCATGCGTGACAAATTAGCTGCTGAAATTGTAGATGCTGCTAACCGTCGTGGCGCTGCTATCAAGAAACGTGAAGATGTTCACAAAATGGCAGAAGCAAACAAAGCTTTCGCTCACTATCGTTTCTAATTTTAACATTCTGCGTCAGTTTGTTTTTACATCTTTTTTTGGCAAAAAGGCTCACAAATTTTTTGTGAGCCTTTTTTATTTAAATAAATTCTATTAAAATGAAAAGGCTTGATCATAAATGGGAGAATTGCATGAAATTAAAAAATTTATGTTTTCTTATTCTTTTACTATTATCCCAACTAAGCTTTGCTGAAGAAAAAAAGAATTTTGGAAAGATATACGCTCGTGCTGATCTCTGGTGCCCCTTTAACTGTAAACATAATGATGAAAATCCTGGATATCTCGTAGAAATATTGCAAAAAGCATTTGGAAAAGAAAATATAAAATATGAAACAATGAATTGGGCCAGAGCAATAAGTGAAACAAGAAGTGGAACTTACGATCTTATTATAGCTGCATCAAAAGATGATGCTCCTGACTTTCCATTATCAATTCAAATAGGAAAAAGCAGAAACTGTTTTTTTGCTCTTGAAAAGAGAAATATAAAGTTTGTTGATTTAAAATCCCTAGAAAAATTAAAATTAGGTGTTGCAAAAGATTATTCTTATTACAAAGAGTTAGATGAATATATTGCCAAAAATAAAGAAAATGAAAATAAAATTAATGAATCATTTGGTGATATTGTATTAGAAAAATTTATCACTAAATTAACACAACAAGAAATTGATGCTTTTGTTGAAGATCCCGTAGTGGTCAAATATTTTTTAAAACAAAATCAAGATATCACTGTACAGATAAAAACAATTGGTTGCGGAAACACCACTGATCTTTATTTTGGATTTGCTCCGAACAAAAAAGAATCAACAGAAAGAATTTTGCAAGTTAATAAAACAGTAAAAGAAATGATAAAAAGTGGAGAAATGGAAAAATTAGTAAAAAAATATGGGATTTTAAAGTGGTATTAAGTTGCAATAGTTATGAAATTACAAAGAAAAAGTTGAAGATAAAAAATATCTTCAACTTAAAATTTTATGCCGCTTCTTTTTGACTTTCATCTTTCAGTTTTTGTTTATAGTTTTTCACTAAACTTACAACAATATTAACTATAGCAAGGACAATAATTACTGGATAAAAGAATTCCAATATAGGTGCCATAAATGCCATAATTCCAGTAAAATCTGTTAATGCTATTACATACGTAACAGCTAGACATAAAAGAAGCGTAAGCGTTCTTCTTCCATTTAATGGTTTGATCTTACTTTTCAAAAAATCTACTGAAACTGACGTAAGAGCAACAGCAGTTGTTAAGCATGAAACAACTAAAGTAAAAGAAATTAAATAATCAGAGGCCTCACCTAATGCTATTCGTGCAATATTAGGTAATATTTGAGGGCCTGGCAAATGCGAAACTTGACTAGAATAGGCAGCCCCTAAATAAACAAGCGCTATATAAACTAACATTAAAAGAAACATTCCCAAAGACATGGCAAGTAAAGTTGATTTATAAGGAATTTTATCGCTGTTTTCTGGTTTAAAGTAATAAACTAAGCTCACACCAAAGAAAATAGCAGCCATTAAGTCCATAGTATTGTAACCTTCAAAAAACCCTGCTTTGAAGGCATTTAAAGGAGTTGTTTGACTTGTTGCTATTAAAACTTCACTCGATGAAGTAGCAAAGTATAAAGAGCCCCCAATCACTAAGGCCAAAGCTCCTAGCTTAAAAGGAGTAAAATATTTCCCAATAATATCAACAATTTTTCTATCACTAATGGTAGCTAATAATATTACCCCAACGCAACACAAAGCAAAAATCCAAAGGGGAGTGCTTGGAGCAAAGGATTGCCAAGCTCCGTATCCCACTGTAATGCAACGCGGAACAACACCAAATGGGCCAATCAACAAAAGAATCAGAAAAGGTAAAATCCATGCACCTTTTTTGCCAAACCATCTAAAAAAGGCATCTTGTGAGCCTTTTAAAAAAGTTAAAGCGACCAAACCAAGCAAAGGAACCACGACACCGGTAATGGATAAGCCCACAGCTGAAAAAATCCAGTTGGATTGTGTGTCACTACCCATTTTTAAAGGAAATACAAGATTTCCTGAGCCGAAAAACATAGCAAAAGCGGCAAAACCAGCTATTAATACCTTCCATGTCGGAACGGTGGCGGTCCCCTGATTTAACATAAAGTATGAGCTCCTTAGATTGGACGACTAATCAAAACAGAAGATGATAAAACCTTGTTAAACAATAAAAGTCAACAAATAATATAATGAACTTTATATTAAGCAATAAATTATTTAATAATTTTAATAATTTGATTTTAATTAACTGTTACTTATAAATTTTAGCAATAATTCATTAAATTTTTTCGGATATTCGAATTGTGGCAAATGTCCGCAGGAATCAAAAATTGATAATTGAGAATTTTTTATTAATTTATGAGCTTTTATAGCATGACTAACATAAATTATAATATCATTTTTACCCCAAATGATTAAAACAGGAGCCCTTATTTTTTCTGCGTCTTTCGCAATACTTCGTACAATTCTTCTTCTAAAACCAAAAATATTGATAGCTGCTCGACAAACATTTAAAAGGGTTTTGCCCATTTCAGGGTGTAATGAATAAGTATATAATTTATTTGCAAGTCCACTTAAATCTAAATTTTGATGGTATACATTTCTTCTTAAGGCACTGAAAAGACCTCTTTTATTTGGCCGAATAAAGAACTCACCCACAAAAGGCAAAGAGAAAATTCTGAAATGGATTGGAATTTTTCTTGAAAATCCAGCGCTTGAAATTAAAGTCAAGGAATGAACTTTATCTGGATTTAACTCGCAAAATCGTGTGGCAATGAGTCCACCCATAGAGTGCCCTACAAGATGAACTTTATCTATGCCTAGTGCAATTAAAAAATCAGAAACAAATTGCGGATAAACCTCTACTTTTTGTTTCTTTTTAGGTTTATCAGTCAGTCCAAAACCTAATAAATCAAGTGCAACTACAGTATAATGCTTTGATAATTCAGAAATATTATGTTCCCAAATCTCTATTGAAAAAGCAAAACCATGCAAAAGTAATAAAACAGTCTTTTCTTCACCAATTTTCCAATACCTTGTATTATAGCCGTTAATAAGAATATAACGATCATTCATGGTACTCATGTGACTCCCCTCAGCGAACTTTCAGGACCTTTGTCACAAAAGACTACATGAAATCTTCTTGAACTCCTAAACCTGGATAAGGTTGGCTTCGTTCTGATAAGGTGTATTTACGAATAAAGGTGAAGCATCAAATCCTAAGGCTAAAATTCTATCTGCCACGGATAAATCTAAATAAGGTAACCATGCCTGAGGGGCATTTTTTGTAGTTATACCGTAACGCAAAGGAAACAAAGCTGTAGGATGCAACTGAGGTTTTGAAGGAGGTCTTTGTAACTTAATTCCCAGCTCCTCAATTGTCTTCGATCCTTTTTTCATATTACAAGTTTTACAAGCAGTAACTATATTTTCCCAAGTAGTTTTTCCGCCTTTGGCAGATGGTAACAGATGATCAAGAGTTAAAGTGGAAGCTCCCCCTTGACTCATACAATATTGGCAACGAAAACCATCTCTTAAGTAAACATTCTGCCGAGAAAAACGGGGACCATTTAAGCGTTTTGTTCTTGGGCGGCAACCATTCAATCGAACAATCCAAGGGACTTTCCAGGTTTTTGCAACACCTTGAATCTGTCTCTCTGAATCCATGATAGAAGTAACACGCCCTGCATAAAGCAAAACAAAACCGAGTTCCATAGTTACAATCTTTACAGGTTCATATCTTGAATCAAGAACAAGCACTTTTCTTTCAAAACTGCCCATAATACTTCCTGGTTACTGATAAATTCATCAGGCGCGCCACTTCCCAATCAATTATTTTATAAATTGATGACAAAACGTCTCATTATGTTTTTCTGTTCTAACGAATATCTTATCGGTCGGAAAGTAACAAATCAATAGTGTTTCAGGTCAAAATTATTTACTATGCGTAGGATCAGTCGTAGATAAAATGATATAAAGTCCAGCAACTACTAAAAGTATTAAGAAAAAAACCACAAAGCCTAATAATATAGCTTTTCTCAGATCCTTTGATTGTTTTTTTTTGGTATAAATTTTCCAAAGTTGCTTAGTCTCATCGCCACTACTTAATGCAATTGGAGTTGTTTTATTTTCTGTGTGCAGCAATTTATTTTTATTATTTTCCATCTTTTTTTTCTCCAGAATACATCCAATCAAATTCAGGCCAATGCCGAAGTAAAATAGTTTCTTCCTGAGTAAGGAAAAGACAGTTCAATTGTTGGTAAAAATCGGAAAAAGAAGTTGTTCTTAGCAATTGAGGTTGCAAAAACGGTTCTCCTAAACCACTACGCAAAGAATTCCATATCATTTTGACCTTTGCAAAGCTCTGTCTGTCAATCACTATATCTTGTGGGGGAATAAATGATCCATAATATGCTATAACCAATTTTGCATAATATTGCTCCCAAGCAGAAAAATCATTGAAACATGTTTCAGAAAATAATCCGTTTTTTGCTTCTGATAAAAATCTTTCAGGATCCTTTTGAAAAAAATCTTGCATTACAGCATAACTAGCAAGAGCTAAACTCAATACTCCAAAAGTAACAGTAACTTTTTTTCCTGAACTTAACTCCTGAAATATCCAAGGATTACGCAACGCTCCTCGACCAATAATTAACTTTCTAACATCATGACATTGTTGGTAAAAATTTTGAAAAGACTCAAGATCAAGAACGTCCCCAGATCCTACTACAGGAAAGGAACAAACTTTTGTAGATAAAGAAACAAGTTCCCAGCGCGAATGGGAAGTATATTTTTCCGCACGAGTTCTTGCATGCAAAGTAAGTTGAGCCAACCTCCGAGCAGCGATAACCTCTAGCAATTGAGGAAATTCTGAATGCTGATGAAAACCAGAGCGCATTTTTATACTAAAGCGATTAGCTCCAATTCTATCTTCTAATTCTTTAGTAAATTTATCAAAAATTTCAGGAGTTTGTAATAAGCTACTGCCAGCATGACTACCAACCACTTTCGGAGATGGACAACCGCAGTTGATATCAACAAAACTTGTAACTTGTAGCAGCGGTGAAGCAATTCTTTCTAAATCTTCTGGCGAATTTCCCATCAATTGCGGAATTAGAGAATAAGGAACAACGTCTTTTAGGTCAAAAATTTCTGCTGCATACGTTGAAGGTACGCGTTTCCAAGGGTAATCTTTAGTGACTCGCAAAAAAGGCGTCATAGCAAAGGCTGGGCGAGAAACTACTGAAAACCATAGTCTTGTCGCTATGCAAGTCACACCTTCCATAGGAGCAAGTCCAATTTGGATATTTCTGTAGGTCGAATTTGTTAAATGGTTTGGCACGTGTTTTCCTTTTTTGCTTACTTTCCAGCCCAAAGTGCTGCTCGAGAGTTTGTATATTTTAAATTAGATTTGGCTTCAACTAGAAAGAAACAGGCATAAACGTATGGAAAATTTGCAGTCACATGAACGGATTGGTTTAACTGGTGCCTCAAGCTTTTTAACTGGCTTAGTGTTAAAGCGGTTAGCATCTTTAGCAAGCATAAAAGAAATTCATATTTTTGATATCAAGCCTCCTACAGTAACATCAACAAAATTCATCTTTCATAGAGTAGATCTTACCAAGGATGAGGCAAGTGAAAATATAGCTGCTGTATTAATAGAAAATAAGGTTACAGCATTTATCCATGGAGCACTTTTTTCTGGACCCACTAGAAGAAAATCATATCATCATGAAGTAGAATCTATCGGGACGTTTCATGTTTTAAATGCAATGGCAGAAGCTAAAATAAAAAAACTAGTTGTACACGGGGCAACATTTGTCTACGGAGCGCATCCTAAAAATCCAAATTTTATTCATGAAGATTATTCTCTCATTTCACAAGGTCCGCATTTTGTTAGAACTCGTGTTGACGTTGAAAACCAAATTCAAGATTTCATTTATAATTATCCAGAATGCGCCGTAACTATTTTAAGATTTGCGCCAATTCTAGGACCTAATTCAACCAATATTCGTGCGCGTTACTTTTTTGCAGGTATTATTCCAAAAGTTTTAGGTTACGATCCTCTTGTGCAATTTATCCATGAAGATGATGCTGTGCGAGCACAATTAGCCGCTTTATCTGCAAATATATCCGGTGTATTTAATATTGTTGGAAGAGGTGTACTTCCTTTAAGTACAGGAGTGCATATGTCTGGTAAAATTCCTGTACCCTTTATTTCACCTATGTGCCGTTCGTTTTTTGCAGCTGGTTATGCTTCGCGTATTTGGGAACTTCCAGCAGAAATTGTCCCATTTTTCCAATATATTTGTGTTGCAGATGGAAAAAAAGCTGCAGATCTCCTTGGATTTATTCCTAAATACTCCAGTAGACAAGCGCTAAAATCAATGATTGAAGCAAATCGCTTAAGAAAAATAGGTTTCTCAATGCCATCTTCTTCATTAGGTGAAGATGTAGCTTATGCTACTTCGCAAGGGTTTCAACAAATTTTCTAAGGATAAAAAATGTATGGCTATGAATCTTAATGAGAAGCATCAACAGCAAAGTTCAAATGAAAATTTGCATCACTTTTCTAATCAAATATTCAATATTAGAAAATTGTTTGTTGATCAATTTAATCGAATAGAAAGAGATCTCCAAAGTAAATTTAATAATAATCAAGAAAAATTTGCAACGAAAGAAGAATTGTATAATGTTCTTGGTAAAATGCAAGAATTTAGACATGAAATAGAAAAAATTCTTACCATTCACGACGATCAAGGTAACAGTGAAAAACCTACCGATGATTTAGTAAAGGGCTTAAACCCTTTTAATATTAGAAAAAAATATCATGAATTATCGTTAAGTTTACGAAGTGAAGAAGTAGATTCTTTTGGTTATGATCCCATTTTTGATCAATTTTTAAGACCACTATTAGATTTCTTTTATTTAAAATACTGGCGAGTTGAAACATATGGAATATCTAATATTCCAGCCGAGGGACCTGCTTTATTAGTTGGAAACCATTCTGGAGGATTGCCTTATGATGCTACAATGTTAAAAGTGGCGATTCAAAAAGAACATCACATGCATCGCGAATTAAGATTTATGGTTGAAGATTTTCTTTTTCATTTTCCATTTCTTGGTTCATTAATGAATAGGTTTGGCGGAGTAAGAGCCAGTCAAGAAAATGCGCAACAATTATTAGAAAATAATCAACCCGTAGTAGTCTTTCCTGAGGGTGTAAAAGGTCTCGGTAAATTATACAGAGATAAATATCATCTTGCACGATTTGGCCGTGGTGGATTTATTCGCTTGTGTTTAAGAACACGTGCTCCTTTAGTGCCTGTTGCATTTATCGGACCTGAGGAAATTCACCCTATGTTAGCTCGCGAAACTGTTTTCTCCCGCATGATAGGAGTTCCATATACGCCGATTACATGGACTTTCCCATGGTTAGGACCATTTGGTCTTATCCCCTTGCCTAGTAAATGGAGTATCCATATTTTACCACCAATTGATTTCAAAAATTTTGGCCCTGGTTCAGAAAAAGATCGTGTTTTAGTTTATAAAATGAGTAAAATGGTAAAGGAACAAATTCAAGATACAATAGTTGATAAATTAAAAAACAGGCGGAGCATTTGGTTTGGATAAGGGGATATTATGTCACAAAAGATTAGAGTAATTTATAATCAAAAAGGTGGTGTGGGAAAAACAACAATTGCTGTTAATTTAGCTGCCTGTGCTGCAATGAAAGGGAAAAGAACATTATTAATTGATTCTGACCCACAAGGTAACGCTACTAGTTACATTTTGGGACATAATAATCAACCAGAAAAAACCCTTGCAGATTATTATGAGAGTTGCTTGCATATCAATATTTTTCGCCAATCCTTATTTGATTATATAATCCATAAAACAAATATTCCAAATCTACATCTTATTGCTTGTAATCGAGAACTAGAAGAACTAAGAACAAAACTTGAAAATAAGCATAAAATAATGAAATTAAAAGATGGTCTAAAAAATAATACCTACGATCATGTTTATATTGATCCTCCACCTGCTAACGATTTTTTTAGTTTAGCCTGCCTAATTGCAGCTACAGAAATTATCATTCCAATAGATTGTGATGCATTTAGCATCAAAGCAGCCCACGAAATTAAAAATACAATTGAAGAAGTGAAGCAAGATCACAATCCGAATTTATTAATCCGAGGAATGATAGTAAATCAATTTCAAAAAGGAACTAAACATTCGGCAGGTATCCTTCAAGATCTGCGGAAAGTTGGTTTTGATATTATTGAACCATTTATCCCAACGAGTATAAAAGTAAGGGAATCTCATTCTGAAGTAAAACCAATTGTACTTGGACATCAAGATCACACTGTGAGCCAAGCTTTCGTAAATATTTTTAATAATATAGAAAATTTATCAAATAAAAATGAGAAAAAGAAAAACTATGAATTAGATACTAGCATTTAAATTAATTTATTTCTAATAGAACTTTTACTTTTATTTTTTTTGAGAATTTTTTATCTGTTTCTGAAACTGCCAGAACTTCAAATTCACCAAAATAAATTCCGACAGGTAATCTAATATTTTTTTCTTTATCAAAATCGATAAAAAGAGCCGCCTGATTTTCTGTGTAAAAAGTAGCAAAATTATTTATAGAAGAATTAAATCCATATCCTAAATATCTTTGCGCAAATAAAAATACATCATAAAATCCCGTACCATTTTTATTCATTAATTTTATTTTTAATTCTGTTCCAACTTTTTCTTGAAATATCTCATTTTGTTCATGGAATGTTTTTTGTGGACCAATTCCAAATGGTTGAATGGGAACAATAAATGCGACAGGTCCATCTTTCATATCAGCTGCAATATTTGGAGTAAAAAATAATTGTGAATTGTAGTTATCCCCATTTTTTTTAACTATTAAACATTCATTTGCATAAATTGTTTGAGCACAATCTTGTTCGGTAATATTTGATGGAAAGCCATTTATGTGCGTCACATTTAAAGAAGTTTCACCTTGAGTTGTTTCCCCATTTTTTGAAGAAAAATGTATTTTTTTACCACATCCAGCAAGTACAAGTATGCTGAATAAAACGAATAAAATATATTTTTTATCTTGTGGTTGAAAAAACCTTAGCATGACTAATGCCTCTAATATTTTTTAATCAATAATATCAATATGTTGAAAAGTAGAGAAAAATCTACTTTTCACCCTTAATAACACAACTAGGTTTACAGAATGATGAAATTGATATTAAATTTGGCCGCAAAAAGAAATTAATGTAATATATTTAATAACTTATGCACTTTTAAACATTACTAACTTAGCATCTTTACTTATTGAATACTTTACATAATTTTTTGGAATGAAGAGTTGAAATCTTGAGCCTAGGTCAGTTTTTGAGATTATACTACATTTTATGTTGTATTTTTCGCATGAATTTCTTACTGCGTCTAATCCTATTCCTCGACCACTTAATTCAGAAATTTCCTCTTTGGTTGAAAAACCTGGAGCAAATAGTAAATCAATAACTTCATCTTCACTACACTGCTCATATGTTTTGCTAATTAATTTTTTCGCAAAAGCTAATTCATACACTTTTTTTGTATTTACACCTCTTCCATCGTCAACAATTTGGATAAGGAAAGCTTCATTATTTTCTTCATATTTTAATTCTAAAATACCTGCTTCGTTTTTATTTTTTTCTAATCTTGAATTACAATCTTCTATTCCATGATCCAATGCATTTCTTAATGAATGAGTAAAAGCTTCTGATAGAGGAATACTAATTTTAGAGTCTAAATATAAATCCCACTCAGGAAGCTTTAATTCAATTTTTTTTCCCAGATTTTCAGCTATTTCATTCAAAGTATCAGTAAAAGAAAAAAATAAATTTTTTAGACTAAAAAAGTTTTTATTTCTAAAATCTTCCATCCATTTAAGAATATTTTCTACAGTATTTACCTTATTAAGCAATAACTTTTCCAAAATTTCTAGAGCATTTTTTTCAGCGTTATTTCCATTGCTTTTTTCATATAATTCTTTATAAATTTCTCGATAATTTTTATAAAGTAAATTCAAATTTATTAATTCTTGAGTATTTATCGTAAAACTATTTTTGTCTTTATTCACAAGTGATAATCTTATAGGTTCTAAAGTATCTTCTAAAATATGGACTTTTTTTGCTAGAAGTTTTAATCCAACACTTCTAGCAGATCCTTTCAAAGTATGTAAGTCTCTAAGCATGACTGAGGCATCAGCGTCTTTAATTGTTTCTTTATATATAGAAAAAGACTCAACTCTTGGATCATTTTCTTTATAAAAAGTCATTAAGTTTTCTGGTTTTGAATAAATATTTTCTTTTAAAATAGTTTCTTTCAAAGAGTTTTCTTCATCTTTAGCTGCTAGTGAAGCTCGTAAAGCTAAAATTTCTGTAATGTCCGATATGACAAAAATTATTTTTTGTATTTGATCATTAAAAAAAATAGGTGAGTATTTTAACGCTAATGTTTTATTTTTTCCATTAACCTCAATATTTACTAATTTTAGTAAATCGCTACTCGATAAACTCCATTGAAAATCATCTGCATATTTTAGAACACCTAAGGTAAACAAATGGCGTGAATTTTCTTCATTATATTTATCAAGTTGGGAAAACAATATATCTTTTATATCTTTTTGATATAATTCAGTTAATTCTAAAATCTTTAATGCAGCTGGTGAATATGTTCTTCCTATTATCAAATCTGGTGAAACTGTTAAAACTCCATCTTCAAGATTGTCTAGTATTTCTTTTATTTCAGAATGAGCTAAAGCAAGTTCTTTAGTTCTTTCTTTAACACGTTCTTCTAGGAATTGATTTGCATCTTCTAATTTATAGTTACTTACTTCTAATTTTTGATAAGTAATAAGTAAATAAACTGCTAATATATATAAAATAATACAACCCAATAAAGTAATAAGAATGATACCAAAATTTATTCTTTCTAATGTCAAAAAACGATAAAATTTTAATCCAAATTTTTGCCCAAATTTATCTACATAATTTTCAGTATATAGATTTGATAAAATCAATTTATTTTGTATATCTTTATCAATCCTTCTAAAGATATCTTTTTCTACTTTTTCCCCACTTAGTATAGTAGTTAAAGTAATTTCAACCTGTTTGCTCCACTGTTCATCCCCAAGTAATTGAGTTAAATCAGCGGTAACTCCAATTATACCGCGTAATTCACTCTTACTTTCATTAATATAGATAGGAATAAATAATTCAACAGCAACATTTCCATTTTCTAAAAGAAAAGTTTTAGAGGCCTGTATAGCTTTATATTTAATTACATAATCAATTGTATCTTTTTTGGTTTTATCAGAATTAATATCCCAGCCAAAATATGTGGTTTTCATCGCACCTGAATTTACAAATAAAATAGGTAAATAAAATTCACGAACTTCAGAAGTTTTTATTTTAGAGTTTTCATCTTCACCACCTTCAAGAATATCATTACCTATTGCCATTTTTTTTAACTTTTTTTCAAAATCTTGCCTTTGATTTTTTTTAACATAATCATAGAAATTTACATTTATTAAAAACAAATTCTTCTGCATTATTTCAGTTGCAAAATTTCCGAATTTATATTGATTCATATTTTGGTCAAGATAGGAAAATGCATAAAACGCAGTAGAAATATCTTCCATTGCTTTTATACCTTGATTAAAGCTTTGTTTAATTCTTATTGTGTCAGTTTGAAAAACACTTTCTGCTACACTTATAGTATACTTCCATGCCCCGAAGAGAATCATAAAAATAATGCCACTGAGGGTTAATAAAGAAATATATTTTATTTTTTGTAATCTATTCATGAATTCTCCTTCAATACAGATATTTATAGTAATTAATTTTAGAAGAGTAATCATGTTTAATTTTTGACATTTTTAAATATTTACTTGGCATATAATAAGAAAAAAGGAGATCCAGATGGATTTATCAAAAAAAATGATACTAAATTCTGCCATTCTTGCGATTTCAACAAACGTTACTTTAATAAATGCACATGCGGCTCCACCTAAAAAAGGAGATTCGCATGTAGAATGTTTTGGAATAAATAGTTGTAAAGGAACTAATGGTTGCAGCGTCAGTGATGAACAAATTAAACTTGCAAACCAAAATTATAAGAATAAATATACTAAAAGTGTTAAAATTGATTGTTCAGGAATGTCAAATTGCAGTGCCAAAAATGGTTTTCTAGCATGGATTAGTAAAAATAACGAAAAAGAATGCTTTGCCCTTGGTGGATTTATATTTACAAAAAACAATAATACTCTTAGCATAAAAGATAAGTAATTATTTAAAACAAAAAACAAGATAAATATAAATGCGAACGATAAAAATCACAATCATTAAAATACTATTCCTCACTGCATTTAATAATACTCATGTATGCATAACTTCATCATTGCAAAAATTTTAATTAATTATTTTACTAGATTAAAAACAAATACGTTATGAAAAATTCTGGATAAATATAATACATTTCAATAAATATCGATACATCTTTATTCTAATTTTTTTATAACAGAATTTCCAATTATTTTGTATGATAAATCACTAATATTTTTTTCCGCAATTTTAGAAGTTGGAACTAAATCTTGATACTGGCTATATAAAAAAATAGATCGCCAATTCTTTTCATAAAATTGATCTATTTGTGCCATTTTTAATAATGCCATATCTCTTAATGGGGGACCGTTTCTATATGCTTTTTCAAAGTGTGTATATGCTTTTTGGAATGAACCGATTTTTTCTTGCATATCACCTAAATTTATTTCTACTTTTGAGTCGTAGGGATCTATTTCATTCCTTAATTTTAGGAACCATTCATATGCTTCTTCTTTTTTTCCTAAAAACTCAGCTGTCCTTGCTCTTGTTTCATAGACTGCATATAAGTTTTCCAATGTAATAGCAGATGGGTTTTTTGCATAAGCTTCTTCAGATAGTTTAATATAAAGGTTTGTTTCTTGGCTTAGGAGATTATAATTTTTTTCAAGATAAGGAATAAAACTACTAAATCTATACCATCTTGAATGAAGAATAATTTTCTCATGCTCTGTAAATTTAGTTGAAGAAATAATCTTCTCAATTATTTCTTTTCCAAGAAAGTACCAATGCTTAACCTTTTCAAGCTCTTTATTTTTACCAAAATAACCTCCACACTGTATGCACATCATGAGTTTTAATCTTAAAGTTTCATCGCAATCAGGAAATTTTAAATATGCTTTATAGCATTTATCAAAATATTCTAAATCATTGCCTGAACGATAACTGAGAAGCAAATTAGTATATACCAAGTAACAATGATTTATATCCCAATTTTCTATATTCCATACCCATGAAGTTGCATTATTAGCATCTTTCTCTAGTCCTAAATAAAGCAATAAACGCGAATAGTAACATGCTTTTAATGAATTACTTGATTTATTTTTGAGAAATTCCTGCAATGATTCAATTAAATTATTGCTACTATAAATTTGCATTATACTAAAATTTTGAATATCAAAAACACTAAATTTATTCAATAAACCTATTTCTTGAAGCGCCGATATTGTCATCCTAGCTTTAAAATGATAGGGTTGAAGGCTTTGAAAATAACAACTTTCAAAAAACAAATCTTTTTCAAGTTCAATTACATCTATAGCATTACTAATTTGTCTATACCAAAATGGAGAATTGCTATTTGTATCCTTTTCAAAGGACCATAAAGAAGGATACTTTTTATAAACATTACTTTGTTTTATTAAATCAAATAAATCATTTTCATTATATTTAAATGACTGATACTTATTATCAGTAGACCAAACTTTTTTTAAATCAGAAGATAAATCGTCACAAAATTTATTACTAGATTCAATTTTTCTAATTTTTTCATAGCAAAAACTTTTTTCGCTAAAACCAATTGAATATGCAAATTGATAAGAGTTTTTTGCAAGAGGGTACATTCCTAAATTCTCTTCTATCATACCTCTTAAAGTATGAACTGCTGAACAAAATGGATCTATTTCAATTAGCTTAGGTATAAAAAAAAGCGCTTGTTCATATTTATGAATAAGACAAAGTCTTGTACAGTAATAAAATAATAGCCTTCTAAGAGATTCTACTTCAAGATAATTTGTAAGAGATACTTCTAATGTTATTTTTTTAATTTGTTCGCTAAGTTCTATTAATTCAAGAAATCTCTCCGAGCAAAAGAAAAACAAAGACTGATATCTAAGTTTTCTTGCTTGAAAATAAATTTTATTGATAGATTCTGGCTCTTGCCATTCACTAATTTCCGCTTCAAGTAAATCTAATATTTTTCTGCTATCTATATTTAAATTTTGACTATATGAATTCATAAGCAAAAATTTCATATGATATTTTACTTCATTTGTTTCAATTGCATCAATATTACTTTTACAAAATTTAAAATCTTTAGTATTTAAAACATATTTTTCTAAATAAATTAAATAACTTGCCCAATCTTGTATGGAACTTTTTTTTGATTTTAATAATTTTGATAGCTGTATTGAATTTACTTTATATATTCCTAAGTAATATAAAAGACGAGTTTGGTAAAGACAAATTTCTTCGGGACATTGATCTTTAAAATTATCTTGTAAATAATTATTAACAATTTTAATAGTATATTCATCATTAATCAATTTACAATTATCTTTATATTGCTCCCTTGTATTTGGATGCAAAACCATCGTTGCACCAAAATTATTATATTTTTTTTGCTTTAACCAAAATGTAATTGCTTGTGAAGTAATATTATTCTCTAAATTTGAACTGAGATTTATAAATGGAGAAATAATTTTTTCTCGAAATGTGATTAGCATAAAATCACCTAGTAAAGTATGTATGTTAGAACAGTCAATAAAGAAAAGTGGAACAAAGTCCTTGGTGCAATCAAAGTAAAAAAGATGTGCATTATGACTCCTAACCAAATTGCGAATATCTTAAATAAGCTGAAGTAAAGCATTATAGGAATAATAATTTCCAAACCTATAGTCAGTAATGAAAGAAATTTAATGTTTATAAAGCTAAAATTATACTTTCTTATGATAGAGGCAAAAGCATTATCAAATTTATAGATACGCTTATCACCTTCTTTTGTTAAATGTTTTAAAGTCATTCCTAGCGAGTATCCAGTTCGGAATTCTTTTTCTGAAAACTTCCTAGTTGCTGAGAAAATATAAAGTGCACTAGTCAGTGACGTAATCATTGCAGGTAGTAGCCATTGAGATTGATTATCAGTAAATTTATTAAAAATACAATCGATTAAAATAGAAAATGCTGTTAAACAAAAATAACAAGTATGAAATTTAAAAGTAATAAGATTCTGGTAAAGCAAAAATATAAATATAAATAAAATATTTATAAGTGGTAAAAAATTACATAAATAACTTAGCAAAGACAAAAAATAAAATATGTTCATAGATTTATAAAATATATTACCAAATATAATTTTATTAAAAATCGTATATTTTACATACCTAGTATCTAAATAATACTTTAAAAATTTATCTTTATCTAAATATTCAAAATAACCTCTTGATATTTCACTTATTAATTTAATTAAACAGCACAATATAAAACCTTTTTTAAAAAAAAGGACAGTTGATTCAGGCCTTAAAAAAACTGAATTTAAAATTTGATCTATGCTTTCTAACATTTCTTTTTCTAACCTGAGTTATTTCACATTCATTAATTTTAATTTTAAAAACAAGAGGATACTCAATTAGAGTTATAGACCCACAAATATTAAAATGCTTTTTCTTTAGATACCTTAGTATAAAAAGAAGAGCATTAAAATTTATTGCAAAATTTGAATGTGGAATAATCTCCCATATTTGTAACTTTTTATTATCTTGATAAAGATCGAAAAATGCACGAGGACTTTTAGTAAACATTCTCCATGAAGCAAAATGTGCTTTTTTACTCAGACCTTGCTTAATAAGAAATAAAATAAAAAGCAAAAAAATAGTTACAGAAATAATTTTCATTAAAGTTAATTACTCCAAATTCCTATAAAGTTATTAATCAAGAAAAACCATTATACCTCTTTTTAAACCTTCATCAATTTTACAGCTTTCATTTGAATTTTCAGTACTATTAGATATTTGGTTTTGATCATGTTGATTTAAACTATTATTATCAGCTATCATCATAAGATTATTGATTGTTTCCATAGATAATTTCGAATAGTTTTTCTCAATGAAACTTAATATTTCCATTTTATCTGAACATTCAGTTATTTCTGGTAAAGATGAATAAACATTAGAAAGTATTTTTGCTTCTTGAGCTGATAAAGAATTACTTCCCATTAAAATACCCGCTAAGACCGCAATTATTTTATATTTTGAAATTTTGAGCTGCATAATATCCTCCATGATATTAAATTACTTGAAAAAAAATAAAAATAGCTACACTGCTATCTTCGACAAATTTTTAATATAAATATTAAAAATTTGCAAATTACTTTTTAACAATTGTTTATTTGTTTAATTTAATTAAACAAATAAACAATATACAATTGTTATAAGGTATTGCACTTGTAATAGTAAGATATCCTCGCTATAGCAAATAATTAAAAATTAAAAGTCTGAATTTTGTTACCTTTATAACAGCTCCACTTTAAGTACCTCTAATTCAAAAAAGTTTATAACTTCTTTCTTTGATTGATAATTTGTTAAATGAAGATGGATTTTAAATAACAATATCTTAGAAAATTACAGCCTTTTTTGTCAGTAGTTTTCTGAATGTTAATTAATGCAAGAGCTTTTAAAAAAGAATATTCTTCAGTGTTTAATATTATCGGAAATTACTTAAAAATTTTTGTGTACTTAGAAAGTATGTTTAATTCTAGCGACATAATCTTAATTCTTATTTTGCTATATTAATAATCATTTTTTAAATTCTCTACTAAACTACTCTTTAGGTAATTTAGATTCAGACAAAATTTCAATTAAACTACAGAATTGGATTCAAAAAAAAATTATTCCAGTTTTAAATAATTGACTATATTTAAAATTTTGTTATTTTTTTTAATAAAAATAACATTTTATTAACTACAAGCGCCGAAAATCTGGAAAAAAATATGAAAAAACAGTTCCCTTGTTGATCTTCAGTTTGAAAAATTTTTTTCTTCTTGAAAATATTAATTACACTATGCCAGATAGAATTTTTTCTAGCCAATTTATGTTTTTAAAATTGTTCGCTGTACAACTACATGCAAATAGTTTTTCTAGATTTAAATTTAATTGATTATTCAAATAAGTTAAATCATTTACTACAGAAATAATATTTATATTGATACAGGGAATGGAAGCTGGGTTTATTTAAAAATCATTCGCTGAGGAAATTCTTTGTAAATTTAAGAATGGATTTTTTATTCGATAATTAATTAAAGAGTTTTGATTTTTTCAAACTTAATTTATAAAAAACTCTACTGATGTTACTACTCTAATTTTTTTCATCATTTCAGATTCACCACCATATGTTTCGTTATTATTCGCAGTAGCAGAACTTATACTGAAGCTTCCTTGCGTAGCTTGACGAATTTTTCCGACACTACTATTAGAATTTTTCGCAAATATTTCTGCAGCTTCTCTTGCATTTGCAGTGGCATTTCGCAACATTTCTGGTTTGACTGAAAGTAAATCTTTAAATGAGTATTGAATAAAATTTCTATTTATTAATATACCAGATTCAATTAATGTTGTAATATTTTGTCCAGATTTTTCAAGTAAATCTACATTTTTAGTAGCAACATTTATACCAGACTGTGCAGTATAATGCGGGACATTTTGCACATTATTTCCATATAAATTTGCTTTATTATCATTTAAATTTACAGTTTCTATTTTAATTTCTTCTTGCTTAAAACCTTGTGCAATTAAAAAATCTTTAATTTTATTTTGCGCATTAGTAGTTTCAGCATAAATTTTCTTTAAATCATCATTTGATACAGAAAATTGGATGCTCCAAGTACCAAAATCCGCCTTAACTACTTTCTCATCTAGTCCTTTTACTTCAACATATCTATCAAAGTTTTTAAAATTACTTATTGATGAGCTTAGTAAAATACCTGAAACTAAAATACCAACTCCTATTGAAAGTGAGGAAACTATAGAACGAAACATTTTTTCTCCTAAATATAAACATGTTTATTTTAATATGTTATAAAATTAATTAGTGAAGAATATCCTCAAAAAAAGCACCAAATTTTAAATCTTTAGTACAAATATGAATTTCAAGTACCCAACGCTCTGCAGCAGGATTAAAATCTAAATCAAAAAGTTTTTCATTTGTATAAAGTTTATGAGAAAATTCTGACAATCTATGGCCTTTTACATAGGCAGGATTTAGCAAATAACCAGCTTCTAAAACAATTTTATGCGCAAATTCGCACAATTCTTTTCCAGTTACTTTATGTAAACGCCAGTAATCTTGAACTTTATCGAAAATATTTTTTACATCATGAGTTATTTTTTTTTGTTCTTCTGAAACATTACCAACTAAAAATGTTTTACCACAGTCCCCTTCAATATTTTCCCAGATAGGACCTATATCAATAAAAAAAATATCATTATTTTTAAGAATACTGTTTTCAAGATAGGGATCATTAAAGCTGTAAATTGTATTGCTTCCAAAGCGAATATGCGTTTGATGCCAAAACTTTTTGACTCCTTGTAACGCTAAATATTGATTTGCAATTTTAATTGCTTCTTTTTCAGTCATCCCTGGTAGTAACAGAGAAGCTATTTTATCAATTGCTTCCCATGTTTTATGCCGAGCTATGGTCATCATTGGGACAATAGCTTCAGGCGATATTTTTTCAATGAGTTCATTAGACATATTTCACTCTTTTTTATACTATTTCTTTTGAATAAAACACAAAGATAAAACTCTATCTGTTCCTGGAAAAGTATCATAGGGTTCAATAAAAACAATTTTGTAACCAACTCCATCTACTTCTTTAGCCATTTTTATGATGTCATTTGAAGATGAAGATAAATAAAATAAAACTTTAGGTTCTAACGATACTATATTTTTTAAAGATATATTGTTTAATTTTTCTTCTCTAGAGTTTAAAATAATGACTTCACAATTTTTTATAATTTGGTTCGATATCAATTCATTTAATTTATCAGACACTTTACCATGATAAAAACCTATATTTTTAATTGAATTTAAGCGAGCATTCTTATTTGCATCTTGAACTGCGTTTTCAGATGCATCTATAGCTGTGACATTTCTAGCTGATGCTGCTAGTAAACAGGAAAGTTCGCCAGCACCTGAATTTAATTCTAAAATTGATTCTCTACCAGAAAGATCTGCGAGCTCTAAAATTCGATGAAAAATTTTGTTATATATTCTAGGATTCGGCGGTAAATAAGTTGATGATGAATATTTAATACTTAATTCACTATACTGTTCTTCTATTTCTTCTTGCCCAACTAATTTTGTAACTTTAATATTCCTATTATCATCGCCATGCTGAGGTTGCACAACTTGAGCAAATACTCCTTGAATATTCATTATTTTTTCTGCTAATTCTCTTGCAATTGGTTTTAAGAGTTGACTTTCATCTTTTGTAATATTGATTATTACTTGAGCTTGTCTTGTAGAGTGAGTCGTTCTAATAACTAAACTATGTATTAATCCTTCTCTATTTTTTGGTGTATAAATTGATAAGTTATGAAGACGTATTCCTGTTCTAAAAAAAGCAGCGATATCATTTGCAAGAGAAGTTTGCACAGGACAACGTCCGATATCTACTACTGAATTAAAAGATTGATTATATAAACCGATATCTACCCAACGTTTCGGGGATACGGGATCATTGCTATAATGTTCAGAAATTATAAGCTTTATTTGATGCCGATAGCCGAAACGATCTTCTGAGGCAATACAATCTTTAATTATTATTTTTTGATATTCTGGGTTTTCCGAATGAATACTTTGTTTCAATTCATTCGTTTTTTGCAACAATTGAGTTTTATAAGGCAGATCAAGATTCGGACAATAATTGCATTTTTCAATTATTTTACATGGTTGTTCATGAAGAACTCTTTCAGAAACTCCTTCTTTTGTAGTCATCATTCTGATATTCAGTGGTTGAGTTCTAGCTGGTTTCCAGGTTAAGGAAGAGGATTTTCCTTTTTTCTGCATGTTAGAATCAGGTTTTTTTTGTCCTCTATCAAAGGAACGAGAAAAATTGCGTTTAGGATTAAATTCATTCATTATCAACACACCATATTAAAATTTTCAAACAACTATACAAAAAGAAATGAATAATTTTGATTTACTAGCTTGGAGAGCTGGTTTGGACAGAAGAATCAGATATTTCCAAACCGCCTGTCGTCTTAGCATTCACGGGCATTATTGCATTCCATGCTTCAGCTAATAGCCTATCTGCTAGAACTTCGCCAGAGGAAACTTGAGGAATTGGGATATTTTTTTGATTCAGAACCCATTGTGAAATGTTTGCTATTCCTTCTTGATAGGAAGTAACTTTAGCATCGGATAATTCCCGCATCTGACGCATAAGTTTGTACATTTTTCTAGCTGTAATGGCTCTGTCATGCCATTTTACAAAAAAGGCTGGATCAAGGGGTTTTCCATCATTTGTTTTAGCAGCATCAAGCCATAGCGATAAGTCGTGTTCAACTAATTTTAGTTTTTCTTGAAGGGAAGAAATTTTGGCTTGTTGGGTTTTCTTAAATTTATCTACTTCATTTAGCTTGCTTTTTAGTGTTGAATTTTCTTCTTTAAATTGCGAAATTTCGAGCATCTTCTTTTCAAAGTCGATCAATGGAACATTATTTCTTTGATTATTTAACGCTTCTTTTAATTGCAAATCTAATTCTTTTAATTGGGTAATAAATCGACTGTTTTCTTCTGTCAAAGAAAATAATTTGTTTTTACTTGCTACTTCTTCTTCTTTTAACGCTTTTTCTTTATTTTTAATTTCTTCTTTTGCTTTTTTAATATCATCTTTTAATTTAGAATTTTCTTTTCTTAAATGAAGCAACTCCTGTGACGATTGATGATTAATATTATTTTCATTTTGCATCTTTTGTTGGGGAATTTTATCTTTTTTTTCAGTTGAAGAATGATCTTTTTTTTCGCCTTGGGCTAAAATATTATTTTCCAAAACAAAAATTTTACTTTGTAACTGTTTGTTACTTAATGTTAGTTTTTGTTTTGAAAGAATAAGCCATGCACATACTAAAAGCGAAATTCCAGAAAATAAAAAAGCGGTGATTGTAACAAAATCCATAAGTTGGTTTCCATGAGTTGGTTAGAAACTCAAGCCCTAAATACAGCTTTTTAGGCTATTAATTTCTATACATCAGAAAATCTTTTAACCGAATGTTGATCAAAGTACGACTCATCCAAAACAAAGCCATCAATTGTTCAACCGAATCTCTTGCTGGATCACATTGGCTAAAAGCAATTTGTAGCAAATACGACGGCATAAGCAAGAAAAGAGCCAGAGTGTTTCCTAAATTTGGATTTTTTGTATCCGACAATTGATTTTTCAACGATTCTTTTTGCAAAAGTACCTGCGCCAGTTCTTTTGCTAAATAAAAGCGAAGAGCAGTTCCCATTTTTTCGCCTTTAGGCCAAGATATAAGTGTTTTTCCATTTTCCTCTTTCGTCAGCACAAAATCTTTTTGACTTTCTTGCGTTTTAAAATCAACTTGCGGCACAATATTTCCAAATTCCTGGACAAAAATAGGTAATGCTTTTACATTTGCTTTTTCAATGAGATTGTTTGCTTCATTAATTAGCAAATCTCTATCTTCTTTCGCACAGCTAAATTCTCCATATCCTTGGTATTCTATCAAAGCGTCCAGTAGAACATTTTTTCCAAGTGAAATATCAATTAAATTGCGAGGATCTATTTCTAAAGCTTTCGCGAGTTGATTTAAATTTTGAATTGATTTTATGTTTTTCCGGCCATATTTCCAATGTGTGCAATCTGCAGGATCAAATCCTAACAAAGCTCCAACATCTTGGTCAGTTATTTTTTCCGCTGTGTTTTTTCTGATATTCAAAACCTCTTTACAAAACTTAAAAAGTTCTGCGCTATGTGGAAAACGATTATTTTCAATATTGATCATGTTTTCTGTCCTTTTTAAAAATCTAAAACAAATATTGAATGAAGTTACCTTCTTGAATTGTAACACAAAAAAAATACATTCCTAATAAATAAGAAAAACAAACAATGCTTTTAATACCTACAACAGAATTGACACAAATCGCTTCCAAATTAAGCATTATTTGATAGCGTAAAAAAGAGACCCATTTTATCAAAGTAATTCCTAAAGAATCCAAATCTCGTTTTTTTGAATGGAGAGCGCAATGGGCTACAGGATAATGACCAACGTCACATCGATAACGAACCAACGGCATATGCGAAATACTCGCAAAATGCTCGATCAAAGCTTGGAACGATTGGCGTCTGGTTATCGAATCAATAAAGCTGCGGATGATGCTGCTGGATTAGCCATTAGTGAAAAGCTACGCTCAAAAATTAGAGGATTACAACAAGCTCAGCGAAATGCAAATGATGGTATCAGCTTGATCCAAACTGCCGAAGGTGGAATGAACGAAATTCAAAATATGTTGATCCGTATGCGAGAACTTGGTGTTCAAGCCGCTTCTGATACCATTGGACCAAAAGAAAGAGTTTATCTTGATATTGAATATCAAGCATTAAAAGATGAAATAGATAGAGTTGCCTATGCAACTGAATTTAATGGCACGCAATTACTTGATGGTACTGGAGGAATTCTCGAAATTCAGATCAATACTGGCGGAGATAACATCTTAGGCGTGGATAGGCTTGAATATAATTCTTTTAAAGCAGACGTAAAAACAAATCGGCTTGGCGTTTCCGAACTTGCCCTCGACACAAAAGTTGGAGCGCAACATTCATTAACCGCTATAGAAGGTGCGATTGATTATGTAAGTGCCATTCGTGCGGATTTAGGTGCTCTCCAAAATAGGTTAGGCTCAACAATAAATAACATTGGCACAACTGTCGAGAATTTAAGTGCTGCTAACAGTCGTATAAAAGATGTTGATATCGCAGAAGAAAGCTCAGAGTTAACTCGCAATCAAATTTTACTTCAATCTGGAACAAGTGTATTACAACAAGCAAATACAACTTCAAAAATGGCATTACAACTTTTAGAAGGAAGATAAAATAAACTATGACTGATAATTTTAAAATCTCTCATGAAAACTATGTTTCTATAGTAAAAGATCTCGTAAAAATTACTGATACTATTTTGAAAAACGTTGTATCAAAAACTGAGCAAGCAGCACTTGAAATTGGAAATAAAATCCAATCCGTATCATCACTATCTTCAGATCAAGCGCAGACAGTGAAAAGTTTAATCACTAGTATGTATCAGGAAGGTACTGATGAGCATTCAGAAGTTGAAAAAATTGCTTCAGAAGCAAACAACATGGCAAATGAAATCTTTGAAAGCGCAGCAGCAGGTGATATTGATAAAGCTAAATCAATTGGAAATAGCGATAGATATAAAGAATTAGGAAGTAAAACAACTAATTTATCTAAACAATTAGAGAAGTTATCTGAATCCGACAAAGAGCTTGCAAATATGATTGCTCCGGTAATTATGGCACTTCAATTTCAAGATAGCGTAAGACAAAGTTTAGAAAATATAATAAAATGTTTTCAAGAATTCAGCAATCGTTCGCAAGAAGTTTCTCAACAAAAATTATCAGGAGACTTAGAAAAAGATTTTTGGAGCACAATGGAAAGTAAGTTTACAACAACTGATGAAAGAAATATAGTGAGAAAAACTGTGTATGGTGAAAAAGCAGAATTAATTGTTGATACACCTAAAAATGATCCATTCTTATTTTAAAAATTTAATCTACATAACACAAATAAATGATTAATATCAATTAAAGTATTTAAATAATGACAACAACTTTCTTTGCTAAAAAGCAATTTTAATTATAGAATAAAACTGATGAGAGAGAGAACTCTCATGTGTTGTTATTTTATATTTGGAGTAAAACCAAATGCTTATTGTATTAGAATTTATTGTTATTTTAGGCTGCCTTCTTTTAGGTACAAGATATGGCGGAATTGGATTAGGAGTAATTAGCGGAATTGGTCTCTTAATCTTAACTTTTATTTTTGGATTAAAGCCTGGATCCCCTCCTGTCGGTGTTATTTTAACTATCATGGCTGTTATCTCATGTGCGTCTGTTTTACAAAGCGCAAAAGGTCTGCAAGTCATGATGCGTTTTGCAGAAAAATTATTAAGAAAAAAACCAAATTATATAACTGTACTTGCGCCTTTAACTACTTGGACTTTGACTGTTCTTTGCGGAACCGGACACGTGGTTTATACCATGTTCCCAATTATTTATGATATTGCAATTAAGAAAAATATACGTCCTGAAAGACCAATGGCTGTTGCATCAGTTGCATCACAAATAGGAATTTGCGCTTCACCAATGTCAGTTGCAGTTGTTTCTTTAGTATCAATTCTAGCAGCATCACATGGAGTTGGAAAATATATCAGCATGATTGATATTTTAAAGGTAGCAATTCCTGCTTCGTTTGTTGGTGTATTGATGGCTGGACTTTGGAGCCTCCGGCGTGGAAAAGATTTAAAAGATGATTCTGAATTTCAAGAAAAATTAAAAGATCCTGAAACAAAGAAGTATATTTACGGCGATTCAGAAAGTACTTTATTAAATGAAAAATTACCTAAAGAAGCTTATATCGCAACTTTTATTTTTCTTTTAACAACTGCTGTAGTGGTATTTTTTGGAGCATTTGAAAACTTTCGTCCCCACGTTATGGATCATGGTAACAGTGTTCCTTTATCTATGAATTTATTAATTCAAATATTAATGCTTGTTGCTGGCGCACTAATATTAATGATTTGTAAAGTTGTGCCAAGAGATATACCAAACGGAGCTATTTTTAAAGCTGGTATGACTGCAATTATCAGTGTTTTTGGGGTTGCTTGGATGGCAGACACATTTTTTGAATCCCATTTTTCTCTGTTAAAACAATTTTTAGAGAGTGTTGTTGCAACAAAACCCTGGACATATGCAATTGCATTATTTTTAGTTTCTAAATTAGTAAACAGTCAAGCAGCAGCTATCACTTCAATAGCGCCTATGGGACTAAGTTTGGGGGTTGATCCTAAAATTATCATAGCATTTCTTCCTGCTGCATATGGTTACTTTATTTTACCAACTTACCCTAGTGACTTAGCTTGTATTGGATTTGATCGTTCAGGAACTACTCATATCGGGAAATTTATAATCAACCATAGTTTTATAGTACCTGGTTTGATAGGGGTTGGTACTAGTTGCTTCTTAGGATATTTTCTAGCTCAATTAGCATTTCCTTAAAGCAACCTACAAAATGCTTTTCAAATGGAAGATTTTGAAAAGCAAATTCTGATTAGTAACTTTGTTTAAAAAAATTTTTTAAAAATTTAATATCTATTGTTGCATTTTTTATTTTAGTTTACTTAAAACATCCAAGATAAATTTCAATTTTTTCACAAATTTCTTTTGGACCAAGGCCAAATCGTATGTAAGATTTTCCATTGTGATTAAAATATTTTGGCTTGACACAAGATAATTGTTCTGCTTCCTGAAATATATTTTGATTTATTTTTGCTTCTAATATTTCTATCAAGATAAATGGAGCTGAAGAGTGAAAAACATTTAAGTGTTTAAATGTTTTTTCTGCAAATTTTGCTGCATAAGTTAACATCTCTTTTCGATTGCTTAAATACCAATGCTTAATTTCTAATGCATTTAAACATGCTCTTACATTATGGCGCTGTATCCCTAATTTTAGTTTAAAGGCATGAGGAACAGTTCCTACAGCATAACCTACTCTTAATCCAGGCATCCCAAAAAGTTTTGAAAAACTGCCAATTGAAATGACATTGTTTGAAGTATAAAAAGAATGATATTGGGAAGAAAAAAGATCTGAATAAACAAGATCTAGAATAAAAATATGCTGGGGAAACCTTGCTATTAATTCTAGTAAATTATCTATTGAAGCATGATAACCAGTTGGATTATTAGGTACTGTTAATAAAACAACAGCCTCAGATATATTAGTTAATTCTTTAATAAAGATTTGTTGATTGACTTCAATATCTTTCTGCGTAAAGGAGTTTGGAATTTTAATTTTTTGATAACCCAAACTATTAATGATAAACTCATAATTATTCCAAGAAAAATCTTCCATAAGAATAGTTTGACGATCTTTTCTTAACCATGTTAATATTTTTATCAAAGCATCTTCAGCACCATGAAACAGTGTAATTTGATCCAAATTCGATAAATTAGAATTTTTAGCAATTTCTTTCAGTAAATAACCTTGTTCTTGCAAAGATGCATAACAAGATATATCTAAAATGTTAAAATTTGAAAATATTTCAATAATTTTTGGATGATGCTGAAAAAAGTATTCATTTCTGTCTAGATGAATGTGTGACAAATTTCTCTTCCTTTTGTAGTAAAAAAAAACAATTAAACTAGAAAATTAAATTTTCTTCGGTTAAGTTTCATTTATAACTTTTTTGATACATTCGTTCTAAATCCATAAAGGCTAAGAATTATGCTTAAAGTTCAAAGTACAATAACAGAAAAAGTGATCAAACAATTATGGAGTATCTATAAATCAAAGGTAGGTCAAGTTAAAACGATAGAACAGGCTATTAGAAAAATGGGTGACACTTGGAGTGAAGATCATATCGCTTTTAGAACGTTACCCGGAAAAAATTGCAACATGAAAGTTCTTTCAAGTATTTTTGAAATGTTAGGTTATACTCACGCAGGTAACTATGATTTTCCTGAAAAAAAATTAAAAGCTATCTCAATGAATCCTCCAGTGAAAAAAAATGCGCATAGTGCTAAAGTGTTTCCTAAAGTTTTTATTAGTGAGCTTCTTTTAGATTCCTTTTCAAAACCTTTTAAAGAATGCGTTTTAAAATATACTAATGACGTAACTGATTCACCCATAGAAAAGTTAAAAATTCAACTAAGTCAACTAAATGCGGATAATAAAAAAGTAAATCAGTTCGCTAATGAAATAGCATTATTTTTAGGATCAGGTGCCATGTGGCGAGTTCCTAAATATCAAGACTACGAATTGCTAAGAATTGAAAGCGAATACGCTGCTTGGACTTTGGTATTTGGCAATACCCCTAACCACTTCACCGTCAGTGTTCACCTCATGGAAACTTTTAAAAATCTCCAACAATTTAATGACTATGTACAAAAAAAATTAAAAATCGAGATGAATAAATCTGGTGGAAGTATCATTAAAGGCTCCAAAGTTGTAAAATTAGAGCAGAGTGCAACATTAGCGGAAGAAAATGTGGTTCGGTTTCAAGATGGATTTTACAACATTCCATACGCATTTGTAGAATTTGCGTTTCGTCATCCGCTACAAGGCAAAAAACATGATGAATTATGGGAGAGCTACTATCAGGGTTTTGTGACTGACAACGCTGATAAAATATTTGAATCTACAAATAAACGGACTGGTTAAAGATATTCTAGAAAAGAGAAATATATTCAGAAATATTTAATTCTTCCAAAAAGTTTTTATCATGCGAAACAACCAACATAGCACCTAAAAATGATTTTAAACTGGATAATAAAATTTCAATAGAATGGATATCTAAATTGTTAGTTGGTTCATCTAAAATTAAAAGTTCAGGTACATTTTCTTGCAAAAATAAACAAGCTAATGCTACCCGCATTTTTTCCCCACCACTTAACCAATTTATTTTTTTAAATATATCATCTCCATAAAATAAAAATCTTCCTGCACTTATTCTGATTTCATGTAATTTCTTGCTGGGTAAAGCACATTTTTGCATATTTTCTAAAATCGTGTTTTCCTGCTCTAAAAAAGAACAAGATTGATCTAAATAGACAATTTTTTTTGTTCCTAACTTAACAGTTCCAGATTGAGGTAATATTTCACCCAAAATAATTTTTATTAAAGTTGACTTTCCACTTCCATTATTTCCTAAAATAGCTAATCTTTTATTTCCAATTAATGAAAAATTTAAATTCTTCTTCCAAAGAGGATATTGAGAATTAGGATATTGAAAGTTTAGATTTTCACAGATAATAATTTCTTTGCATGATGGAATTTTTGCATTTTCTAAATCTACTTGAATTGAAAATTTTTCGCGGATATTTTCTTTTGAAAGTTTTACTTTATTTTCAGCTTCAAATAATTTTTTCCGATGTATATCCAGCAGATTTGCTGAAGTTTTTTCGGCTTTAGATTTTTTATATTGCAATTCTAAAATAGACATCCCTTCATTTTTAGCTTTTTCTTTCCCTGTAGCAGATTTATGAGCTATTTTTTTCAATACCTCATTTGAAATGTTTTGAATTTTTTTAAGATTTTGTTTTGCATTATCTAAAGTATTTGCGTTCGCAATTTCTTCAATTTCTTGTTGCTCACGGTAAAAACTATAATTCCCTCCATATACTTTTAGTCCTAAATTAGAAATTTCAAATATTCTATCCATCCTATTTAATAATTCAATATCATGACTTGAAATTAAAACGGTTAAATTAGGCTGAATTATGTTTTTCATTAAGTCAATTTTAGCATAGCCATCTAAATTATTTGTTGGTTCGTCTAGTAACAAAATATCAGATTTATCTAAAATTAATTTCGCAAATAATAAACGGATAAGTTCGCCACCGCTTAAACTTTTACCCATTCTATTTAGTGGATAAGGAAATAATTTTACCGCATGAAAAGCAAGAGTTATTTCTCGTTCTAAATCCCAGCTTTGATCTATTATTTGAAAATCTTTCTCACAAGCAACTCCAGAAAAAACATTTTGGAGAGAATTTACTTTTTCTTTTACTTCAAGAATTTCCGCTATTGATTTATTTGCAAAGTCATATAAATTTTGTGGAAAATAGGTAGTTTTACCATGTATTTTGATATCTCCTTGCGTTGCAATTATTTCTTTTTTTAATAAGCGCAATAAAGTTGTTTTTCCAACCCCATTTTTTCCTACAAGCCCTATTTTTTCTCCTTTTTGTACTGAGAAATTAAAATTTTGAAATAGTAAAGTACCATCAGGTAAATTATACCTAATATCACTTACTGAGATAGGAGAAGACATAAATTTTTGGTCTCCAAAAAAATATTTAATTGTTTAAGTAACTAATTTTGTAAAGAATTATTGGTAAGATACGGTATTCATGGCACTCTTTCAAGAATGAAATTAACAGGCAGGGATTGTTTATCAAATTTTAAAGAAAATTGCAAGATATAATCATAGAAGAACTCATAACACCAGCGATAACCCCTATTGATATAGCAATTATTGAAATTAAATATTTATTCTTCATATAGCCCTACTTCTTCTGAAGTAATATTAGAATACCTGAATCATCTCAATTTTTTATGCAATTTTTCTTTTAGAAATGTTGATTGTTTTAATTAATCTAAAAAATGGAGAAATGCAAACTTTACTAAGTTTGTATTTCAACCGCTTCTACTTTCGGTAACGGAATAGAAGTAAAAAAACGGGCGATGCTTTCAAATTGCTCTGGAGAATCCGTACATAAAACTTGTTTCTCTCCATGATTTAATATTTTTTCATATTGATTAGTAGCTATAAATTGTTCAACAAAGTTGACTATTGGTAGCGAAGACTCTACCAAAAAAATGGGATCATTTTGGTCTTTAGAGCCAAGTTTTAAAACCCAGTCACCGTCAATTGATTTATAAATTACAGTTTTCCCTAATCTTCGTTCCAAAGATTCAGCAATTGGTAAAGTTAAGCGTGGATAATGAGTACACGCAAGCATCACAACTTTTGTATCCTCAGGGATATCCCACAAATACATATCACAAGCGGCATCGACCATAGGGCCTTGAGAAATACCTTCCTCAACTAAAGGAACAAATAAAGGACATGCCCTTGCCCAAACATTTTCTACACCATTTCTATTCAATTCTTCATTAAAACGGTTACTACGAACGGTAAATTTTGTCCCAAGAACTGCGACTGATCGTGTTTTATCATCTAGTAACGTAGCAACAAATTTACAAAAACCTTCCACTATTCCTATTATAGGAAGTTTAAATAGATGTTGTAATTCTTTAGCTGCTACACTCGAGGCCGTACCACAAGCAATTATAAGTAACAAAGCATTGCGACTCGCTAAGTAGAGCGTAGCTTCTGAAGCATATCGAGTAATAGTTTCTTGACTTTTGTTACCATAAGGACAACGGGCATTATCCCCTAAATATTGGGTATTTAAATTTGGAAAGCGTTTTAATACATTCTCCCAAACGGTTAAGCCGCCCTGACTGGAATCAAAAAAAGCAATGTTAGGAAGTATGTTTATTTTAGTCATAAGCCTATTACATTTCTAAAAATATTTTCCACTCTTCTCGCTGCATTTATGCCGAATAGTAAATTTTCCCTTTCTTTACATAATGTTTTTAATTCCAAATCAGATATTTTGTTACTTTCTATCATTGCCATTATATTTTCATTTAACAAATTTACCAAACTTGCATTCCAACCAAAATCAATGGCGGCTCTTACATTAGCAGGTGTATCATCAATAAAATATGTATCTCCCACATCTAATTTTTGGCGATATTTTTTGGCAATAAATGCCTGCGCTTCTGTAAAAGCAATTTTATATATTTCTTGATCTGGTTTTTCACAGCCCACATCTTGGCTAAAAATAACAACATCAAATAATTCGCGCAAAGGAATTTTTTTCTCAATAACAACTTCATGCCAAGTGGTAGCGTTGCTTAATACACCAATACCAAAATTAAGTTCACGCAATTTTTTAGCCATTTCTAACACAGATTGCCTAGGAGCACCGACGACATAACTATCAGCTTTTTTAATCTCTTGGATAGAAATTTGATTTTCCAGCTGCGGCATTTTTGCCGTTTTTACTAACACATGGATAAAAGATTTGGCGTAATCATACGCCCCCATTTTACCGCAACACCATTTTTCAAGAACGGCTTCCTTTTTCAATACGCTATAGATACTTTTATGATCTTTCACAGCCGTGGGAGGTAATAATTGCTCAAATGCAGTGATATAATAATCCCAGTCTAAATCAAGCAAAACACTTCCAATATCAAAAAACACAAATCCCGAATATGCTTTATTTTTAAAACAATTTTTATATTTTTCTCCAGAAAATATGTTATCTAGTTCACGTAAGTCAGCTATCTGGATCTCAGGCCAAAGCATTTATCTCTCCTCAAGGGTCGTCAATGACACCCGATAAACATAGTTGAAATCTCATCAACTTTGCAACCATTTTGGATTAGAGAATATGAATAAATTAAAAAACATCAGAACTATCAAAAGTAAAAATCCAAATCCAAAACTAACTGTTCTGCTAGGAGATGAGCATTCACTTTCAGCGAGTATGGAGGGCTTAGTTCTCTCCCAAGCTGGATTTGCTGTAAAACATGCTAAATCTATAGAAGAAATAATCAAAATGATTGCAGATGAAAAAATAGATATTGTTATGCTTGATTATCTATTCCAAAAAGGAAATGCACTGAAAAAAATAGTCCAAGCAAAAAAAATTAGTTTAAATCCAAAAATTAGGTTTGTTGTTACTAGTGTTGTAAATAGCGAAGAATATAAAGATGATATTTTTCAAAATAACGCTGATTTATTTTTGCTAAAACCCAGTCCCAAAAGTAAATTAATTGAAGAATTAAAAAAATTAAGTAAAATTGATTTTAGAAAAAGCTTAAGAGTGAAATGTAATATTCCTTTTAAAGTAAAAAAAGAAAACAAATATTTTGAAACTTACGTTATCGATATTTCTGCTGATGGTTTACATGTAATTGACCAGTCAAATCAGATAAATCCTGTAATCGGTACAGAATTAGAATTTGAATTTTTATTGCCTAAGTCAGATGATTTATTAAAAGCAAAAGGGAGTGTAGTAAGGTTTACCGATGAAGGATTTGGAATAAAATTCACAGAAATAACAAAAGTTACAAAAGAAAAAATAAATAAGTTTGTGCAAAGTAACAGCATAGAAATGAAGTCATCACATTATTATTTACAATAATTTTATTTATGTAATTTTTTAAAAATAGCATTAATTTTAATTCAAATAAAAATCAAAATTAATCCCATTGAGATAAAATTAAAGAAACATCATACCTATTTTTTACTTAGTGAGTTCATACTGCTTACAGCTGGTTTCACTTCAGCAGAAAGATTTACAGCAGCCGCACTTGATTTCTCGTTTTTTAAATTTTTATTATTTGCTTCTTCTATTGACTGTTGATTTTTAATTGATTTTAAATAAGTTTCGTATAATTCTGGTTGTAGAGTTGGACTAGGAACACCATCAGGTCTAGGGTTACTAACCACATCACGCCAAGCTTCGTATAAGGTATTTAAAAGTTTTTCAGCTACTTCAATATCCTCTACTTTATTATTAATATTTGCTTCAATTAATTTATCCATTATAAACATATACAAATTTTCTAAATCAGCAGAAAGTTGTCCACCTACTTCATGGTCAAGAGTGTTTATTAATTCAGCAATTATAGCGATTGCTTTACTTAAGTTTTTTCCTTTTTCAGCAATTTTTTTCTCTTGCATTCTAACTTTAGCAACACGTAGAAATTTTATACATCCTTCATACAACATTAAAAGAACTTTTTCAGGCTTTGCAGTTGTTACATTAGTAGACTGATACGCCTTAAATGCTTTCACATTCATTGAAAAACCATCCTTGAAAATTATGTCTTTAGTAAATTATGCAACTATCCCATAGCATCTAGTTTTTGTTGCAATACTTTACCTTGTGCATTCATTCCACTGATAAGTTGTTCAACATATGCAAACTGTCTTCTTAGTCCTTCTTCTCTTTGCTGAGCCTGTCTTGTTTTCACAGCAATGTCTTTGTCAAAATTTTCGAGAATTCTTTTATATTCTCTTTCTTTTGATGGGATTACCCCACTCTGTTGACTCTGAACATTCCGCACAGCATCTGAGAGTCTTGGTCCTATACCTGAAGAATCATCTGATGTGATGAACAACTTAGAAACACCGACATAATCTTCGGACAAGGATTGTTTAGCTTTAGATTCGTCATATTTTAAGTTGCCAGTTTTTGGGTCGGTAGAAATTCCTATGTCAGCTAAAGTTTGAAACTTTCCTCCATTCACACTAAATTGCATTGAACCTTGCAATGCTCTTCTTAATGTTCTTAAACTGTTATCTTTTGAAAGGACTCCCGCTTTATTGGTATTAGGATCAACTTGAAATTGTTTATCAATAAATTCATTTACTTTATTATATGATTCAATAAATTTTTTTATATTTTCCATAGTTTTATCTACATCATAATCAATCTTAATATTCACTTTTGTACCTGGTTCTGCTCTTTTTATATCTAATACCATTCCAGGAAACAGTTCAGTTACTTTATTTGATTCATTATAGACTTTGACATCTTCAAATAACATTTCTAAATTTCTACCAGTTACCTGTTCTTTAAATTCAAGGTAGGTGGTATCAGGATCTATTGTAACTTTAGCTTCTTTTCCAGATTTTTCTGATATGACAATCAACCTGTAATTTTCTTCATCACTATCTTCAATTCCTTCTTTTGTATTGATTACAATTGCTTTAACTCCTTTATTTAAAGAGTTAATTTGCACAGCAACATCATTTAAAGTCGACCTATCAGGATCAATATCCACATCAAAAGACTCTCCATCCTCTTTTTCAATTGTCATATAACCAAATCCAACAGGAGTGGTGTCTTTATCTGTAAAAGATTGAGTAAGTAATTTATGTGTTCGAGCTAAATGTCTTACTTCTAATTCGTAGGTACCAATGGGGGCATTGTTATCAACTGTTCCTTCAATTATATCAGGATGAGAACTTGTGAGTTTTAATTTATAAAAATCTTGTCTTGTTCTTAATCCATTTAAATTAGTACCTAAAGTACTAACCAAACCTTTTAGATCATTAAATAGTTTATGTTCATCATTAATTTCTTTTTTTCTGGCTTCAACTTTTTTAATAGGTTCATGCTCAATTTCAATTAATTGATCAACCATTTTTGGATCAATTCCTGAACCTGTATTGACTCGAATTCCAGCCATAAGTTAAAATCTCCATATTATAAATATGGCAAAAAACCCAAAATAGATAGGAAAGAATTTTTCCCTCTCTGCCAGATCTTTATTCAGGTAGATATTTGATTCCTTAATGATCTAATTTATAGTATAAAATTTTCCGGTTAAGCAATTTATTGCTTTCAATTGGATATTTTAATATTGGAAAACTGAATGCGAAATGCACCTCAAATTATACACGTAAATACCTCGCAAGCTTTTGGCGGACTAGAACTTTATACTGTTCTGTTAATTCAAAAATTAATAGAAAATGGAATAAAAACATGCCTTTATTGTTTACCAGGAAGCAAAATAGAAATAGAAGCACATAAATTAGGAATAAAAACAATCTCTGGCTATAAACAAGCGCGCATAAGTTTAAAAGATATTAGAAAATTAAGAAAAATAACAATAGCTGAGAATTATCAAATTATTCATACCCATACTCGCCAAGATGTATGGCTTGCTAGTTTGGCATTATTCGGGTTACCTGATAAAAAGCATATTTTTAGCCTTTATATGAGCGCCCCATCAAAAAAAGATTTTATTCATAAATTTATTTACAGTAAAATTCATGCTATTACATCTTCATCTGTTATATTAAATGAAAGAATTAAGCTTAATTATCCAATCCCAAAAGAACAAGTTTTCTTGCTTAGATATGGGAGAGATCTCTCTATTTATCAAAAAAATCAAAGAGAAAGGGAAGAATATCGCAAAAAATTTAATATCACTAGTGATGAAAAAGCCATTATTACCATGTGCCGAATCGATCCGGGCAAGGGGATAAAAGAATTTGCTGAGGCGTTTTTACTTCTGCCAACGGAAATAAGAAAAAAAGTCCATTTTATTATCATGGGAGAGCCTACTCTAGATCACATAGATGCGGCTGGTAATAAAATATTTGAACCTCAAGCAAAACAATTATATGAGTGGCTTCAGGATTATATTGCTAACCCTGAAGTCATGGGAAGAATTCATCTGGTACCTTTTCAAGCAAATTTTGTTCCTTTTTTAAACGCTAGTGATTTATTTGTATTGGCAACTTATAAAGAAACCTATTCTTTATCTGTATTAGATGCTATGGCCATGGGCCTCCCCGTTATTGGGACAAATTCTGGAGGTACTCCTGAGCAAGTACTCAACAACGAAAGAGGGCTCCTTGTAGAACCAAAAAATTCTCATGCAATTGCTAATGCTATTGCAGAATATGTAATATCTCCTGAAAAAATCTTGGAACATGGAGAAAAAGCAAAAAATTGGGTATATACTGAGCATAATTGGAAGAAAAAAATTAGTGAACTTTTAAATTTGTATTATTCTTGTCTGGAGAAGCAAAATGCACATACCTCTATCTAAACCACATATACCCAAAAAAGTATTCGAAAATATAAATCAGGTCTTTGCATCTGGGAAATTATCTGGAGATGGTACTTTTTGTCACTCAACCGAAGAAAAGCTAAAAAATATTCTTAATGTTAAGCACGTTTTACTTACATCATCTTGCACACATGCATTAGAGATGAGCATGTTATTATTGGATGGGAAGGAAGGAGATGAGGTTATTTTGCCTTCATTTACTTTTACATCTACCGCAAATGCCATCCTCGTTGCTGGTTTAAAACCTGTATTTTGCGAAATAGATCCTAAAACTTTTAATATTGATATTAATGATGTCCTGAAAAAAATTACATCTAAAACTATAGCAGTAATTCCAGTTCACTATGCAGGAGTAGCATGTGATATGGAAAAACTATTAGAAATATGTCGTCCAAGGAATATAAAAATCGTCGAAGATGCAGCTCACGCAATTGGAGCAAAATGGAATAATACATATTTAGGCACAATTGGTGATATGGGATGTCTAAGTTTTCATGACACTAAAAATGTTATCTGTGGTGAAGGTGGTGCTTTTTTAACTAATGATGATTCTTTAGCAGAAAAAGCAATGATAATTAGAGAAAAAGGCACTAATCGTTCGCAATTTTTAAAAGGACAAGTTGATAAATATACTTGGGTTGCGAAAGGATCTAGTTATATTCTAGCTGAGCCGTTAGCAGCTATTTTATCAGCAGAAGTTGATATTATGTTTGAATTAAATGCAAAAAGAGGAATTATTCATCATTATTACTACGATACTCTGAAAACATTAGAAGAAAAAAATATTTTAACTTTGCCTTTTCTACCAAACTACGCTGAAACAAATTATCACCTATTTTATATTGTTTTGAATTCTCAGGAACAAAGAAATTCATTAATGTCCCATCTAAGAAATAAGGGGATTGGCGCTACTTTTCACTACATCCCTTTACATTCAGCTCCATTAGGAATTGAGTTAGGCAATAAACCTAATGATTTAACAAATACTGAAGAATATCATTCGAGATTACTTCGACTTCCTCTTTACCCAGATATGGAAAGAAAAGATTATGAAACTGTCGCAAGTGAGATCATGACATGGGCTCAGAAATTTAACTAAACAACTAATTTAATTAAGATAATTATTTATTTTTATCTTTTTCTTAATTTTTTCTTTTCCTTTCCAGATAAAAGCCGATAGCAAAAAGAACAGTATTATAAGGATGACAATGAACCTTAGGCTTTTATCTTTGAATATAATAATACTATCAACAAGTTTAATTTCTTCTGCTTGTCGGTATACACCTACACAGCAAATGCCCCAGAATTACTCAGCTGATAGGTTTCCTTATTCTCCAGAAAAAGATACGCAACGGAACCTACTTGTAAACCAAATTTATCAAATAAATTCTGGTCTTCAGGAGCCAATTCCAAATTTCACAATAGAAGGTAACGTTTTTTGTACTGGGAAATCTACATATAACAGACAATTTATTTCTAATTTAAATGACCACACTTTTAAAATTTCGCCAAATTCAACTTGTTCAGTTACAATTGAAAAGCTGCACATAAATAATAGCGAATTTATTCCACAAATTTATGCTCCAATAAAAAAATATAAAATTTCAATTTTAGAAACAGGTGAATATATATTACCTGATGAAAGCGTTATATATCAAAATGCAATTAAATTTTTTTGGTTAAGCGCTAAAGTTTTACCAAATAATTTATTAGAATTTTATTTATCTGACACTAGCAATTCTGTTTTAACTACAAAATAATAAAAATTTAAAATATTGCAGAAAAACTTTTTTTCTTTTTACTAAAGTGTTAACTTAAAATTTAAATTCTAAATATTCAGGAAACAAAAATGGTAAAAAATATAGCAAAAAATGAGCAAAAAAATGTCAACTTACTAAATCATCCTATTTTAAGTCACTCCCTCTCTTCATTGCGAAAAAAAGAAACAAATTCTAGTGACTTTAGACGTTTACTTAGTGAAATGAGTCGCCTTATGGCTTATGAAAGTTCAAGAGATTTGAAAGTAAGAAACCATATTATTGAAACTCCCTTTGAAAGAATTGAAAGCCCTTTTATTTCTGAGGATGTAACTATTGTCGCTGTAATGCGAGCTGGTATGGGTATGCTTGATGGTTTTATGCAAATGTTCCCTCACTCAAAAGTTGGACATATCGGCATATATCGCGATAAATTTTTAAATAATACAGTTGAATATTATTTTAGACTGCCAAACGACATTGAGAATAACAAAATTTTCTTACTTGATCCGTTACTTGCAACGGGTTCAACTGTTGTTGCTGCTATAAATAGATTAAAGCAATATGGGGTCAATGAAATACGTTTTCATTGTTTGCTTGCTTCACCAGGAGGTTTGGAATTACTCCAAAATACACATCCAGATGTCTCTATTTATTGCTTATCTGTCGAGCGTGGTTTAGATGAAAAAGGATACATCTTGCCTGGGTTAGGAGATGCAGGAGATCGTATCTACGGCACAATTTAATTTTAATTAGGGTATTCATTTGAAAAACAAAAAATCTTCTACCGTTATTGCAATTACTGGGGGCAGTGGTTCAGGAAAAACCACTGCCGCACGCAAACTTTTGAAACTTTTTGGTAAAGAACAATGCCAGATAATAAGTCAGGATAGTTACTATTTTGATCATAGTAAAAAATTTACTGGAGATGGGAGCGTTAATTTTGATCATCCAAATTCTATTGATTTTACATTAATGGCAAACCATATAGAATCATTAGCAAATGGTCTTCAAATAGAAATGCCAATTTATGATTTTGTTACCCACACCAGAAAATCTGAGACAATCCAAGTAATGCCTAGTCCCTTTTTAATTGTAGATGGGATTTTAATATTATCCCAAGAAGTTTTAAGACCTCTTTTTGATATCTCTATTTTTATAGATATCCCTGAAGATGTCAGGTTCCAAAGACGCTTGAAGCGAGATGTAGAAGAAAGAGGAAGAAGCCCTGAAGGAGTCAAAGTTCAATATAATTCATTTGTTAAACCTATGCATGACCAATTTGTCCAACCTTCAAGAAAATTTGCCTCATATATTGCCTATGATAACGATACTGTGAATAACTATTTATTAACCGAATTAGTTGAGAATCTAAAAAATTAAGCATTAAAAAATCCATATCCTTTAAATTTTCTTTAAAATTGCTATCTACATTCTTTCTTATTTGTTTTGAAAATTCAGCATTCAGTGTATATTTCGATGACCTTAAACTTTTTTCTGGGGGAAAAATGAACTTTTCTTTAAAAGATTTGTTAAATAAGAATAAATATAGAATCGCAACAACCGTAACATTAACAACTTTAGCTTTTATCGGGTGTCAATCCCAAAAATCCAAAAGTTCTGATGATGTATTAGGCTCCTTTAACTCTAAAACCATTAAATTTAAAGATCTTTCAACAGCTGAAAAAACTGAACTTATCAATGCACAAAAAAAAGTATATGAAACGGCATCGGCTATTTTAGAAAAGCACTATTTAGATGCATGGTTTGATGATTATAAAAATCAAAATAAACTAGCTTCCTTAGATGCTGCTAAAGAAGATTACTATTCTAAAAAAGCAGTAGTTGGAGATGAAGTTGTTAAAAAATTTCTTGCAGACAATGCTAACAACCCTCAACTTTTGCAGATACCAGAAGACAAACGTTCTGGTTTGGTCAAACAATATCTAACAAGAATGGAACAAGCTAAAGCTGAACAAGAACTTATAGCTGAAGCTCAAGATAAAGGCAAAATTAAAGTTACTGGGATTGAAAAACCACAAGAAATAGTTGTCACCTTTAATGATGCAACAGGATATAAATATAATAGTAATTTAAAAAATCCTAAGGTTACTATAGTTGAATTTGCTGATTATCAATGTCCTTATTGCGTAAGAACTCATGAAACTCTTGAAAAAGTAATGGCTGAATACAAGGACAAAGTTCAATACATTTATAAAGATTTTCCTTTAATGCAAATCCACCCAGAAGCTCTACCAGCTGCAATTGCTGCGAAATGTGCTGCTAATCAAAACAAATACTGGGACATGCACAAATCGCTATATGTTAAAGGCTCTACTGATAAACTTTCATCTGAGACTTATCAAAAAATAGCTACAGAGCTAAAATTAAATATTGCTGATTTTAAAACCTGTTTAGAAGACAAAGATAAAACCATAAGCCAAGCTGTAATGGCACAAATGGAAGAGGGAAATAGTGTTGGAGTGAATGCTACTCCTTCCATTTTTATTAATGGTGAAAAATTTGAAGGTAATTTAAGCGTTGCTGGTCTGAAGAAAGAAATTGATGCTAAATTAAACGCAAAGTAACTTAGACCTTTCCATTACCAAACGACCAACAAGCTCTTTTCATTAGAAAAGAGCTTGTTTTTTATTAAATTAAAAAAATAATTAAGAGTGTACAAATTCATGACAGCAGTGTATAAAAATTATACATTATTTCTTTCTTAAATTATAGTTCTTTACCATTAACTGAAAATAAATTATACACTTTACCTTTGTTCACTTTCTCTACTTAGAACTTTATCTTTTTAAAGAATAAAAATAATTTATAAAAATAAAGAAAAAAATTTATTTTTTTATCCATTTTTCTATAAAAAACATTAATTCAATTTTAATTCAAAATTAATTAACAGTTATCTTTTTTGAAATAATTAAAAATCATCTAAATATTTTGGCACATTATTTGCTTTGTTTTTTTTATCGGTTCGTTCATCTTGAGCAGGGAGAGATCATGCAATTAAATAGTCATAATGTGAAGTATTTATACACTAGTCTGCTTTCCTTAGTTGCAGTTAGTTGTAATGTTGATTCAAAAAAATCAAAATCAGAAAAATTTGATGGTTCAAATTTTGTTACTGTTAGTGAGAAGAATTATAATAAAAATTACGACCTATCTACAGAAATAAATGAAAATAAAGTAGTAAAATTAGAAGGAATTAAAAATTCTGAAAAACTTCAAGAACTTTTATTTAAAGTTTCACCAATTGCATTAAATGATTCTGAAAGTAGCGATAAAGAAACTGACGTTTATTTATATAAAAACAATGAAAATAACCTTAGCTTAATTTCTGCAAGCAGCAATAATAAAGATACTGAAAAAGAAGTTGGAAAAATGATTTATGCTGAATTAAATTCAGAAAATAAATCTGATACTGAAGAAAATGATCAACCTCTTGACAAATCTTCTGTCACAGTAACTATTTTTGAGGAAAATTTATCTTGTTTTATGCCAAAATTAAGCAAAGATGACTCTCAATTAATTGATTACTGCGATAAAAAAGCTAATGTAAAATTACATTTTAAAGTAGATATGTTCGGCTCTCGTGCTGGAGAATTTATTCCTAAGGAAAATCCAAGTCAAAAAATAAGAACTGAAGATGGAAAATTCATAACTTTTAGCATTTCCCCAAGTGAAAGGGGTGGCCCAGGGTGGCATATAAAAAATTCTATCAAACAAGAAAAAATAAAATATGGAGACAGAATTTCTCCAGTAGCAAACAAGTATTTTTTTGAAATAAACTCTGACTCAAATAGTGGGAAAACTTTAGAAAATCAAGTACATATTGCAAACACTTTTCCAACAAATTTAAATCCTAAAACTACTTTTAGCGAAACGATAGGTTACAACTCAGGCATATCTGGTGGCTTAAAATTAGGCAGTAAAGCTGAATTCAAGCCAGCAGTTTCTCCAGCAACAGGACTTAGTCTTGGAGAAGTTGAAGCAAATGTTGGCTTAGAACTTGGTGCAAATATATTAAGAACAAGATCTAGAACAATTCAATTTGAGACATATGAATACACTGTCGAAAATAATAGCAATGGAAATAAAGCAATGTGGATTTGGGATGCAAAAATTCCAGAAAACATATGCACCTATTTAACTGGTTTTGACACAAAAAATTGTGACTTTAGTACATTACCTTGGAACACCAGATGGGCATCAAACATTAATAAGTTTTCAGCTATCAGCCACAAATCTTTTACACCAGCATTTTTGGCTACATATAGAACTTCAACTAGAAACAAAGGGATAACTTCTTTTGAAATCAGCACAAAAGCTCAAACAGCTGCTATATTTGGAGAAGTTTCACAATTGGTTATAAAAAAATCTTATAAGCTTGAAGTAGGTACTGGAGAAATTTCTGTAAATCCAATTGTAGTTTCAGTGAATTGGAATTCTCCATTTTTTGCCTCTGAAGAAAATATAAGATTGCAAAAAACAAATAGCCTTTATGCAACAAAATGTTTGGCTGTAAATAAAGCAACCAATGTTGTTTCATTAGCTGACTGTGATAATACCCATGAACAAATTTGGGGATATGACATAGAATTAAAGCTATTTAAATCTAGAACTGGACTGAATAATCTTTGCTTAGCTCTTCAACAAGATAAATCTGGACAAGATGTTGCTGTAGCCGAACCATGTTTTGCAAATAGTGAAGATAAAGTTGTAAAAAATAATCAAATTTGGGAATTTACAACTGAAGGCTATATAAGGTCTAAAGAAGATCCTGAGCAAAGAGTGCTTGATACGAATGATAATGGAGAACTTGTATTAAAAGTTCCCAATAAGTTAACACCAAAATTTAAAGCTTATGACGCCAAACTTTAAAAGCTCTTTAGCAAAGAGACGAAGATAATAACATCCTCGTCTCTTTTTTTGTTAACGCTTCTAAAATTATTTTAAGATTTAAAATTTCGTTTGAAAAACAATTTACTTAGCTAAAGCAGCAACTCCTAAAAGTCCTTTTATATCTTCATCCGTGATAGATAAACCAGCACCTACAAATGGAAACGGCTTATCATATAAAACCAAGCCGTCTACCCCAGCCGTAAGAAAGATATTTGGGGTAATAAATACGTTTGTAAAAGCTTTGATATTAAATGGACCTTTGCTGCCATATTGAGTATCAGATGGTGTTGGGCTGCCACCAAATTGAGAAAACTCAATAGACCCAACTAAACGATCTTTAAATACAAAAAAATCTGTTGCAAATCCGCCTGAACTAGCAAACATACCAACCCTCAGCCCCATAAAACCAATTCTTTGCGAAATTTGTAAATTATACCGTAAATTTGAAACATTTTCATTGGTATTTTTTTGGGTAGTTGTAGTGGTTGTATTTCCATTTGTAGTGGTTGTTGCAGTTGTCGTATCTACTTGTCTTCCATATGATACATTTGTAATACCTAATAAATAATATCTATCGGGGCGTGTGGAAAACATTAAATCAAACTCATTTGTAAATTTATCGCCAGTTTGCGCATTCGCCACCCTAAATTCAGCTCTATCCATCATTGTTAATTTTAATTGCGAAATAGGTTTTACGACGTCTTGAATGCTTTTCAAAGTAGCTTTAACTTCATCTGCAGTTTCATCTTTTGCAATTAACTGCCCAATAGTTCCTTCACCTTTTTCAATTTTAGAGGCCATTCTTTTTATAGAAGCTGTTGCCTCATCTACATTGGCAATAATATTTTCAATTTTTTCACGGTTTTCAGGAGTCGAAATATTTCTTAATTCAGAACTAAATGTTTTTAAATCGGAAATAATTTGATCTACTTTCGAGTCATTGCGCTCAATTAAATTTGAAATTCTAACTGCGCTATCTCGTATTCCTTTAATTGCTTCTTTTATGTTTGTTTTTTGCGAAGAAGTTATATCACGCAAATCAGCAGATACACCTTCAATATTATCAAGAATATTTTTAACAGAATTTTCACCTTCTTTAGTACCTAAAACATTCGATAAAGACCCAGTAATTTTTTTAATATCTCGGGCAATATTATTTAAATTTGTCATAAGAGCTTCAATGTCATTGGATTCTGGATTTCTAGGCATAAATTCGCCTGAAGACATATTTCCGACACCAGCTTGGTTTCTGACTATTTCAATAAATACATCACCTAAAATTCCTCTTGATTTTATTTCAAGAAAAGAACCCTTCGGTATTTTTAAATTACCGTCAACACTAAAATTTATTTTTGCACCATCCTGCAAAATTTCTACTGAAGTAACTTCACCAACCTGAACACCTGATGCACGCACTTGAGTGCGCTCTGCAACTCCTCTAACGTTACTTATCACAGTGTAAAAATGTTGTTTTTTTGAGGCAAAAGGATTTCCACCTAAAACCACAGCTGTGGTTGTTAGGACTGAAGCACCTAATATAGTAAATAAACCAACTTTAACTTCAGAGGACAGTGCCATTGTAAAACTAATCCTTAAATTCTAGATTCCGCATATTTAAATATTAAATTAAGCTATAGGAACTTCTAATGGTCCATTTCTGCCGCCAGTTAAAAATTGTCTAACAAGTTCGTCGCGACTTGATGCAAAATCATTTGGAGTTCCATGAAAGTATATTTTTCCTTTATGCAAAAGAAAAACATAATCTGCGACATTCATCACAGATGTAATGTCATGGCTTACCACAACAGAAGTGATACCGTCCAAATTTTTTTGCGTGTTTATTATCAAATTATCAATTAAGTCTGAAACCAGGGGATCCATACTTGTTGTAGGCTCATCATAAAGTAACAACTCAGGTTTTAGTGCCAAAGCTCTTGCAAGACCTACCCGTTTTCTTTCACCTATTGATAACTCTGGAGGATATTTTTCTTGGATACCAGGTAAACCAACCGTAGTAAGTAGTTGCGCTACTTCACTTTCTAATTCTGATTGCTTTAGTTTGCGATGATTTTGGAGTGGAAAAGACACATTTTCAAAAATAGTTAAACTATCAAACAATGCACCATCTTGAAAAAGAATACCAATTTTACTTCTAACTAATTCCCATTTTTCCTCAGAAGCACTCATCATATTGTTGCCATTAATAAAAATAGAACCGGAATCTGGTTTTAGCAGTCCGACTATATTCTTTAAAGTAACAGATTTTCCTTCTCCACTTCGTCCAATAATGAATGAAATTTTATTTCTTGGAATTTCTATATTCAATCCATTTAACACATGGTTATTACCAAACGATTTTTTTACTTCGACAAGTGAAACAATGCTCTGACTTGACATAATTATAATGTTTTACCTTATTTGGAAAATAGTTATGAAAAAGTCACCAACTAATATTGATAACAAACTAGCAACAACTGCGCTAGTAGTTGCCTCACCCACTCCTTTTGCTCCACCTTTTGCCTTAAACCCTTTATAGCAAGCAATAGTTGAAAAAATAAAACCAAATGCGGTAGCTTTAATTAAGCCTTTAACTACATCACTCCAATAAACAATCCATTTTAATTGCTGCATAAAAGTCATCGTATCAACTTTATAAAAGATAACTGCTACGGCATAACAGCCAATGACACCAACAAATAAAAAAATAGCTGCCAGAATTGGCATCATTATTGTACTTGCTAAAACCCTAGGAATAACGAGATAACTAATAGGATTTACACCCATTGCTTCCATTGCATCAATTTGTTCATTAACGCGCATAGTTGCAATTTCAGCAGCCATTGCAGCACCTGCACGCCCAATGACAATAAAACCACACATCACTGGTCCTAATTCTAGTGCGAGAGATTTTCCAGTTGCAGCACCCATTAATCCTTCTGCACTAAACAATCTAAAAATAACACCTAATTGTAATCCCAATACCCCACCCACAAAAAAGGCAGAAATTAAAATGATAGTAGCACTTTTATTTCCTACAAATTCTAATTGTTTAATTAAAAGACCTAATCTAAAAGGAGGCTTAAAAAACCAAACAAAAACTTCTTTAAAAAACAACAAAAAACGTCCTAAACCTGCAAGTAATTTTATTAAAACATCACCGATTACAAAAGGAACTAACGTAATATATTTCATTTTAAATATTTCCTGTTTTTTGCTGAATAATATCCCCTAGAGAAGATAAGTCAGAAAAGCGTAATTCTTGCTCACCGTCTAATCCAGAAGCGATTGGTATTTCAATGATGGATATTTTTGCAAACGAAAGTTCCTTAGAAATTTTTGTTTGTGTGTCTAAATAGCTTTTTAAATAGTTAGTAAATAATTTTTCTTTCTCATCAATAAATGAATTATCTTGAATAAACTGCAAAAGATTGGCATCTATTTTTAAATGCTCAGGAAAAGTTTTATTAATAATGGCATATTTGGGTTTAATACCTAAATTAACTAATATTCTTTGAATTTCTTTTGCTGTAAAAATTGCATCTTCTCTTATTGCGGTAACAATAAATATTTGAGTAGATGGCGTATTTAACCATTTTTGAGCTATTTTAATTCTTTCAAGTGCTGTAATAAAAACTTCGTCTAATAAAATTAAAAACTCACCAAAATTGACTATAAAATTGCGCCCACCTACTAAAGCTAAACCATCAATAATTTTTTTTGCTCCAGATTTAAATGCCCTTGCTACAAAACTTTGTTTTTCATGCGCACTTCCAACAAACCATTTAACCCAATCAATAATTTTACTATCTAAAAATAGTGAAACTTTCTCAGGCTTGGCAATAAAATCTATAGCATGAATACCGGGTGCTGTATCTATAACTAGCTCCTCTGTTTCAGGATATTGTTCAAGCCATTCCGCAACCCTTATTGCAGCTAAAGTATCAATGGCTGTGGCCATTTTGTTCGATAGTGCAGAAAAATAAGGATTTTTTAACAAATCATCCTTTTTTTCTTGCGACAACCCTTTTTCTTCTACCCAACGCATTAAGCTATCACCAATATGCAAGACGGAAGCACGTAATTGTCCTTTAGAATTTTCCAGAGGTATGATCGTACCCTCCTCTGTAATCGAGGTTGTACCTAAAGCTGTTTGTAATCTTTTAGCAGGATCAATACTTATGAGTCCGACATTTTTTCCCTTTTGCGCCATTGAGATGGCAAAAGAAGCAGACAACGTCGTTTTTCCAACTCCACCAGCTCCTAAAAAAACATGCAATCTTGGAAAAGATTTTCCCATGGAAACCTCTTAAGGAGTTCATTTTTTAAAAGTAAGAAGATAATAATTCAAGCATTTGGGGATGTGAATTAGACTGATTAATAATATTTAAATCAGGTAAAGAAACTATTGGAAGAGAATTATTTTTTTTATCCCTTTGATTTTTTGCCCAATTTGTTAATTTATTTTCATTCAGAGTTCTTTTATGCAGTATCGACAAAATTAATTTTAGTTCATTTTTAGCGTTATTAGTTTTTAATTTTGCTAATAAGTTTTTAAACCAAAAATCTTCTTCTGAAAAATTAAATGCAGGAAATTGATCAACATTTACAGATTGATTCACTATTAAAGCCAAGGGAGGTCTGAGCAATTGACTTGTAATTTTGGGGATAGTTTCTATACTTTCTTCGATTGGTAATTCCTCTGGTAAAGTAACAACTAAAACTCCTGTTTTTTCTCCATCCAACAAAAGTTTATTAACTCTTTCACACTCATAAGCAAGTGGCCCGGTCATTCCTAAATTTGCAACAGCAGGTGCAATGCCAAATAGTGATAAACCGTGTCCTGTCGCAGGAGAGTCTACGATAACTTTATCGTAGCAATATCCTTTTTCTTTTTCAGCGAGTTCAACTAACCAAAAAAGACGACCAAGAAAAAATAACTCTTGAACTCCAGGGGCGGCATGAATCAGTCGTTGTACGTGCTTATTTTCAATGACGACATTATAAATTAATCGCATTTTAAGATGTTCAACAAAGTATTCCTTAATAGACTCAGACGCAGAAAAGTTCATTGTCTTATAACCATGCGGAGTAGAAGATTCTTTGTGCGTGCAAGCAGGGATCGAATAAAGTTGAGAAATGGCATCTTTTAATGCCCATTGAACTAACAAAACTTTTTCACCTTGTTGCGCATAACGATACGCAATGGAAGCCGAGACCGTGGTTCTTCCTACACCACCTTTTCCTACTACAAATATAAGCTTTTGCTTTAATTCATTTAAAAGCGTCATGCATTAGACTTTTGGAACTTCTTTGTGCTCAACGTCTACAACTTGATTTTGATGTTGTGAGTTTTGCGGTGGAGTAATTTGCTTATCTTCAGTAGAGGAACCATTCAATCCTTTTTTAAAATTAGAAATTCCTTCTCCAAGTGCCTTACCCACAGAAGCAATTCTTTTTCCACCAAATAATACAATTACTATTCCAAAAATGAGTGCCAATTCACCAAAACTAAAGGTGTGCATAGACCACCCTCCTAAGAGCAGAAGAAATTGTTAGGTAAAACCAGAGACTAGAAAAGCCTCCCACCACGATTTCCCTTGGGATAACCTTAGCACAAAGATATGTCAAATATCAATTCTACCTAGAACTGCTTGCTTTATTCACATCACTCGGCATTGCTAGCATGACAGCTTCAGCAATATCCATAATCTCTAAGTCTTTTGTTTTTTCAATATTTTGGAAAGCACTTTTAAAGTTGATCATACAAAATGAACAACCCGTTACTAATGTTTTAGCTCCTGTTTGAGCAACGTGTTCTAATCTTTTTTCAACAATCTTTCCACCACCTTCACTTTCATACCACATATTACCACCACCCATTCCACAACAGCTGGAAGTTTCTCTACTTGCCTCCATTTCAGCTAAACGTAAGCCCGCTACTGCTTCTAAAATTTTGCGCGGCGCTTCGTATTCACCGTTGTGTCTTCCTAAAAAGCAGGGATCATGAAAAGTAACAGTTTTATTTACTTCAATAGGTAACAATAATTTATTTGCTTTATGAAGCTCTGATAGTAATTGTGTATGATGATAAACTTCATAAATTCCACCATACTCTTGATAATCATTTTTCAAAGTATTAAAGCAATGCGGGCAATGGGTAACAATCTTTTTAAATTTTAATTTATTTAGTTGTTCAACATTACTGTTTGCAATTTCTGCAAAAGAATACTCATCACCCAAACGCTTAACCGGTTCTCCATTACATTTTTCGGCTTTACCCATCACAGCAAAGTTTACTCCACAATATTTTAAAATGGAGACAACAGCTTTTGCTACCTTTTGATTCCCTAGATCATAAGCGCCTGCACAACCAACATAATACAGATATTCTACTTCAGGGGAGTCTCCAGTAATAATCGGTAGATCTAGTCCGTCGGCCCATTTAAAACGCTCCGCAGAAGCGAGTCCCCAAGGATTACTATATTGTTTTATATTTTCTATTGCTTTGCCAGCTGAAGCAGGAATTTCTCCCAAAGATAAAGTTTGGTAACGTCTTAACTGCATAATTGTACGAAGTTGATCTATTCCGACAGGACATTCATTTACACAACCACCGCAATTAGTGCATGCCCAAATTTCATTGTGTGTTATTACACCATTTTCAAATAGAAAATGCTTTTCTTCTTCACCTTGTTTTGGAAATAAAGCTTCAACAGTCATACTGTTCTTCATTTTTAAAATTATTTCCCTAGGATCTAATGGCTTTAATACTGCATTAGCAGGGCAAATATCTGTACATCTTCTGCATTCAGTACAACTATCAAAACTTAACAAATCTTTCCATGAAAAATCACGAATATCTCTTGCTCCAAAATATTCAGCTTCAGCATTTTCAAAATCCATTTTTGCTAGCATTACAGAAGGGGTTAATCTTTGAGTATATAGATTAAGAGATGCTGTTACAATATGCAAAGCTCTTGTATATGGTATTGTTGCTATAAAGGCCATGGTTGTTACCATATGAAAGTACCATAACGAAGTATAAATCATATTGGCATTACTTGAATCCATATTTTTTGGAAAGAGAAGACTAAATAAGTAACCAACAAAAGCCCATTGCGTATCTGGTGCATGCAGATCAAAAGCTAATCTAAATCCTTGCAACAAAAATCCTTGAATAACTAATAAAAAAAGGAAAGAATAAAGTAACGTATACCCAAGACTGTGGCTAAATTTATATTCTTTATTTGATCTTCTGAAAATTCCCAGAAGAAGACCAATTGCTAAAGAAACACCTCCAATTTGCCCGGTAACTTTTACAAATGCATAAAACCAACCATGATAAAGATCTGTGATGTTATAATCTTTTAAAGCAACAATAGTTGTACAGAAAAATAAAGCAAAAAAACCATAAAAAATGAGTCCATGCATCCATGCAGCATATATTGATCTTGGTTTAGGATCTCTTTGCCTGCGTGAACGCAAAACTTTTGCTTGCGCAATAACATTCCGGAAAAATAAAATAATTCTTTCAACAGGCTTATCGAAACAAACTTCTGGTTTCCCAGCCCGCCAAAGAACTATGTGCTTCCAAACACCATAAGCAAAAACAACAGTGGCTATGGCTAACCAAAAGTACGTTGTCATATGCAAAATTTCATTCAATCCACCAGAAGGTGACCAATATATTTGGCGTGTCAGTTGTTGAGCGTCCATGCAAAAAACCTTCATTTTGTTTAGTTATATAACTGAGTACAACCATAAAAATATAATAAAAAAAATTGAATTTTACAAATTCTACTGACCTCGCATTAAATGCTTTTGAACATATTTTGTAACTCCAGCACTTAAAGATGTAAATTCATGTTGAATACCTATCGCACGTAGTGTTGAAAGATCTGCGCATGTATAATTTTGATATTGATTTATAATGTTAGAAGGCATTGGGATATATTCAATATTGATAGGGAGCGAAAGAGCTGAAAAAACTTGTTCTGCCAAACTATTCCAAGATTCGGTAATTCCTCGACCAATATTTAAAAATAACCCATTTTCAGGTAAATTAATGTTAGATTGTTCATGCTTTCTTGCTAACGATAATTTAATTAATTGAATAGTCACTTGAACGATATCATCTATATATACAAAGTCTCTAAGTTGTTCACCATTTTTATATTTTGGAGAGTTACTTTCAAAAAGTTTTATCTTACCAGTGCGTGTTGCCTGTTGGTATCCATGATATACCATACTTGCTTGACCGCCTTTATGCGATTCAAATTGCCCAAAAACATTAAAATATCGCAGACCAAACCATGAAGGTGGTGTATTTGATTGTTTTAAAGTCCAAATATCAAAATCAAGCTTAGATTTTCCATATAAATTAAGAGGAGTATATTTTTCACAATCTTCTTTTTTATCAGAAAAACCTAAAGATCCATCACCATATGTTGCAGCACTTGAAGCATAAATAAATGGGATAGAGTACTTAGCACAAAATATCCATAATGCTATTGAGTAGTTTAGGTTTAATTCAGCAAAGACGTTGACATCAGTTTCTGTTGTAGAAGAGCAGGCTCCATTATGAATGACGACATCAGGTTTCTGTGGCAATTTTTCAAGATAGGATATGAGATCTCTGTAGTCAACATACTGATAACGAGCTGAGCCTAAAAATCGCTTCGCTGTATCCCTATTTATACTAGTAGATAAGTCACTAGCGATGACGGAACATCCTAAATCTTGATGTCCTTGTTCCATAAAGTTAGAAAATTTAATTGGCTTTTGTTGCGGAAAACCCATTTCAGTAGGATCCATAGCCAGAATTTTTTCTACAATATTTGTCCCAATAAACCCATGGGCTCCAGTCACAACAAAAAGTGGCATACTTTATCCTTTTTTCTTTCTAATTTAAGAAATGCCATTAAAATCAACAAAAGAATGTATTGAAAGAAACAGCATACTTTGCAATATAAACTCTTAACATAAATTTAGGTATCGTTAAGACCCAAATTTATAAAATTTTATTTTTTCAGAATCTTAAAAAGGATAGTTCTATGAATGTTGCAGTAATTGGCGCTGGATTAGCAGGTAGTGAATGTGCATGGATTTTAGCGGAACACTATCAATTGTCTGTCACTTTATATGAAATGAAGACAAAAAAAACAACTCCAGCCCAAATATCTCCTCATTTATTTGCCGAATTAGTCTGTTCTAATAGTTTAAAGTCCAAAAGCCGTTTAAATCCAGCCGGAACTTTAAAAATTGAGCTAGAAAAATTAGGAAGCCTTATTTTACCAGCAGCCAGAAAAGCTGAAGTGCCAGCAGGAGAAACTTTAGCTGTAGATAGAGAACTCTTTTCATCTGAAATTACGCAAAAGTTAAAAAATCATAAAAACATTGAAGTTATTGAGACCATAGTTCAATCAATCGATGAAATTAACCTTAAAAAAGATTTTAATGCCATCGTTATTGCAACCGGTCCTTTAACTGATGACGCACTCGCTGCAGACCTAAGAAAAATTACGAAAAGTGATCAGCTTTATTTTTATGATGCCATTGCCCCAATTTTAGATGGCGATAGCATTAATTATGATGTTGCTTTTTATGCGAATAGACTATCAAAAACCAGTTTATATGAAAAGAATTTAGCGCAAAATAAAGAAAAATCACCGGAATTACTGAATGTTTCTAATGCAGAATTAACGCAAGAAAAATTAACTGGATTGCCTGATGTTTCTAATGCAGATGAGGATGGTGATTATTTAAATCTCCCCTTTAATAAAGAAGAATATTTTGCTTTTGTTGAAAAAGTACTACTTGGAGAAAAAGTTCCCCATAAAAACTTTGAAGAACCTCGTTATTTTAATGGTTGCCAGCCAATTGAAGTTTTGGCAGAAAGCGGTCCACGCACCCTTTCATTTGGCCCGATGAAACCAAAAGGTCTTATCAATCCTAAAACCGGAAAAATGCCATATGCAGTAGTTCAATTACGGAAAGAAAGTTTAGGCGATAATGCTTGGAATATGGTAGGATTTCAAACTCGCCTAACATGGAAAGCTCAAAAAGAAATATTCTCCACTATCCCAGGCATGGAAAATGTTGAATTTTTTCGTCTAGGAAGCATGCATAGAAATACTTATTTAGTTTCGCCATCTGTATTAAATGAAGATTTTAGTTTAAAAGAAAACAATAAAATATACTTAGCTGGACAAATTATGGGAGTTGAAGGCTACCTTGAAAGCACCGCTATGGGATGTTTTATAGGTCATTTAATTGGAATTAAATTAACTAAACAAAAAAAATTATCACTGCCACCAGCAAATACTTCTTTAGGATGTTTAGCTCGCTTTTGCATCTATTCTGAAGCAAAAAAATTTACCCCTATGAACATTCATTGGGGCTTATTTAATGATTTAACTAAAGAAGATATTGAAAAATACAGTAGTAACTCTGAAAAAGTTTTAAAAATGAAAAAAATAGATAAATCAACAAAAAGAGAAATGCTTGCCTCTCGTTCAGAAGAATTATTTAATGATTGGTTTAATAAAGAGTTTATTTAATATATAAAATTGATTAAAATTTTTATAATTCACTTTCATTTTCAACATAAGCTCGCACTGTTTCTTGAGTTATAAACTCTTCTACTGATTGCAGTTGATTTGGTGTTCCATTTTCATATCTAAAAATTTGTCCCTTTAAATTTGAATCAAGAAAAACTACATAAGATGTTCTATTTTTTTGTCCAGGTTTTCGTATTGTTTGTAAAACTCCATGTATATTTGCTTTAACTGGTAATTGCATTGTTTCTGTCAATAATTCAAATGCACTACCAAAATTTATTACAAAATATCCTTCTTTAGGATTTAATGCATATAATTTATTATCAATGAATGCCACTAAACCTGGTTCTGTGCATCTTAAAACAGTTATCCAACCCGAATCGCGATGGAATTTAGTTCCTCTCGTTTTTTTCTCAGATCGATAATGGTTAAATGCTAGCATTTGATGCCCATTTTTCTTACTCAATCCGCTTGTTACAGTATCAATATGTGATTCTGCGACTCCAATTTTTAGTAAAATACTTTTCAAAACTCCAATTCCAAGATCTGCCATAGCATGCCCTAAAGCTTCTATTTCTGCTGGAAGAAATTCTTTCCAGTGGGACATTTCAATGAAAAAATTTTCTAACTGATCATTTTCTCTATCAAAATACCCCTGAAAAAAACCTTGAATTTTTACATCTTTATATCCTCTATAAGCATCATCTTTATCTCCATTTTTAGCTCGGAAAAAATTATTTGTAAATTTATCTCCTAACGAAACAGAAAAGTTACTTGGAATTTTTAAGAGAAAAAATCCATCATGAATCGCACGAAGGAATCCTTCTTCACCATTAGAAAATACAATATTTTCATCTATAAACTCAGATTCTTCCATATTAAATTCTGGTAATAATTTTTCTTCTTCAGTACTTCTAGGCATTTGTGGCATACTAGAAATTTTTCTAAAAGTTACTGAAGTTGAGAGATCACTTGATAAGCTTTTTAAAACAGAAGTTTCAATATCATTCATGCGCATTCCTTTGCTTTTTAAATAATAAAAATATGGATTTACTGTTAGTGGAGAAAAGAAAAATCGCTCTCTAACATTGTTAGAGAGTAAGCATAAAAATAACTAAAGGCAAGTTTCTTTAACCTAAATTTAGTTTGAATATTTAAAAGAAAAAATTAGCGTATAGTTTTAGACTTTAATAGATTTAAAAACAATTTAAAAATGTTTGGTGCATAAACAGGTTCCACTTTTAATATTTAGCATTATTATTTGCTATTTTAAACAATTCCACGAAGAAGTCCGCCTTCAACTCGCAAAGCAGCTCCGTTCGTCGCTGAAGATAAAGGACTACAAATATAGGTAACAAAGCTTGCAACTTCATCAACAGAAGCAAATCTTTGGATGAGTGACGAGGAACGATACTCTTTAAAAAATTTCTTTTCCATTTCCTTATTAGATAAATTATTTTGTACTGCTAAATCATTTACAAACTTTTCTACACCTTCAGACCATGTAGGACCTGGTAATATTGAATTTACAGTTACTCCCGTCCCTAAAGTCGTTTCTGCCAACCCTCTAGCCAAAGCTATTTGTGCCGTTTTTGTTACTCCATAATGTATCATTTCTGTTGGTATATGAATTCCTGACTCACTTGAAATAAAAACCATTCTACCCCAATCCTTTTTTTTCATTTGGTTTAAATAATATCTACTTAATCTAATTCCTGACATTACATTTTGGTTAAATATCTCCATCCAATTTTCATCACTAATTTCTTCAAATTCACGGGCAGCATATACTCCATAATTATTAATCAAAATATCAACACTGCTAACTTCCTCAATTACTTTTTCACAACCTTTTTTAGTACCGACATCGGCAGCTAAACCAGATATATTTTTTTTATGAATATTCTGTTTACTTAGCTTTTCAATAGCGGATTTAACCCTATCTTCCGTCCTACCATTAATAATAATAGAAACTCCTTCCTGTAGTAAGGATTGAGCAATTGCAAAACCAATTCCGGAAGTAGATCCTGTAATTAAAGCTTTTTTCTCTTGTAACTTTAAATCCATTTTTCATCCTTTCAATACCAAAGTAACAATTCTATTTAATCCTTTTATTTTTATTTTTCAAGTTAGCAAAGCAAATTAATAAAATTAAAAATGAAATAATAAACGTAACTAAATTCGCTATTATTATAATCAAATCAAATATCATTATTCCGTATATTAACCACAAAAAAACTCCAGAACAAAACATGGAATACATAACTAAAGAAATACCGCTTGTATCTTTGGTTTTGATAGTTTTTATTGCTTGCGGTAAAAAAGAAGATGTGGTTAAAAATGCGGCAATATACCCAATAATTAAATGTTTATATAACAACATAATAATCCTTTAAAATTTATTTATTACATTACTATATCACAACTTTACGTTCCAAAATTTTATTTATTAATTTTTTTTAAGTATAATTTATTAAAAAATAAAGAAGCTACTAAAACAAAAAACATTATGAAAAGAAAAATATTTTCAGGAATTGGTTTATCTATAGTTAAGTATGTAAAGCCTAAATTTAAATCTTTAATTTTTAAAATGACATTTATGCCTGCGATTCCCACTAAAACAAAAGCTGTTTTTTCAAGAATTGGAAATTTTTCAATTAATTTTATAAAAAATTGGGCCGCTATTCTCATCAGTAAAACACCTAGTAAAGCACCTGAAATTAACACCCACTTAACATCAGATATTGCCAGAGCAACTGCAATAGAATCAATAGAAAACATAAGATCCATCATCTCAACTTGAATAATGACTAAAATAAATTGTTTTGTACTTGCTTTCAATCCAGTTGGTATAATGATTTTTCCAATACTTTCTGAAGCAGATAATTCATGCGTTGATTCTTTATGAAAAAAAAGTTCGTGACAAGATAAATAAAGCAAATATAAACCAGCTATTGTTTTAACCCATTCATATTTCATCAACCAAACACCAACAAAAATAATACCTATTCTAAACAGATAAGCTCCCCAGATTCCCAACAGTAACGCTTTCTTTTGTTGCTGAGGATCTTTTAGCTTTTTTTTGACTAAAGCTGCTAATGCCAATGCATTGTCAAAACTTAATAATCCTTCTAAAATAACGAGTTGAAAAACAATGAACAAATTGCTGAGAGTTAATTCAATCAATTCAAAATCCTTTCAAAATGAAACATTCTGTTACAATTAATGCTTTAACTTCATTTTTATGCTATTGAGCAATTGAGAAAAAATCATTTCTGATGCTTTTTTCAACATTTAAACAATAACCAAAAATATCAACTACTTGGAGCCTTGCATCTGTGAACTATAGTGAACAATATCTATATGCTCTTACTACCCTTGTGGAAAAAATACAAAAGGCTCTAGCAACATTTAAAAGTGGCGGTCTCATCCTTGTTGGAGATGATGGTCGCCGTGAGAACGAAGCCGATCTCGTTTTTCATGCTTGTGGTGCTTCCCCAGAAAATGTAAATTTTGCCATCACCCATGCAAAAGGTTTATTATGCGTGTCTTTAAGTCATGAAGTTGCTAATAATTTAGGAATATATTCGGCTCCCCAGATTCCCGGAGGCATATCTCATACCAATTTTACCTTGTCAGTAGACGCAAAAAAAGGAATTACTAGTGGAATTTCTGCTAAAGATCGAGCCTATACAATTGAACTTATGGCTGATCCAAAGGCTTCTATTGGAGATTTTGTTAGTCCGGGACATGTATTCCCTCTAAGAGCCATGCAAGGTGGACTCCTAGCTAGAGCTGGACATACAGAAGCTCTACTAGAACTCTGCAATTTTGCTAATTTACCAAGTGTAGCTGCAATGTGTGAAGTGTTAGACGAAAACGGGAATGCTATAAATCCTAAACATTTCGCTGATATTAATCACAAATATAATGTATTTAAAGATATACCTTATATTACAACTATAGATATCCTTTGGGCTAAAATTTTCTTTCAGCCTTTAAAAAACCAAACGTTCCATGCAGTACAAAATTTCACAGCTCCTGAAATACGTGAAAGACCCATCTCAGTATTTGAATTCCAACAACGTCAAGAAAAAGAACTCACGTTGCCAACATTTCTCTGCGTTTATAAAGAACAAATAAATCCAGAAAAAATCCATATCAGTATTACAAATGCAGCAAATATTTGGAATAATTCTGTTGAGTTAAATAATTGTGATGCTGCAGTTTTTTTATATTGCCCAGGAAATTGCTTTGAGAAAATACCATCAGATTTCTCTGATTTTTGCGATATGAGTGCTAAAGAAGGATTAAGTAAAACAAAAATTTCAGTAAAAAGATGCATAAGTATCTTAAGAACAATGCAATTTATTTCTACAACATTCAATTTAAACATAAATCAAATAATTAATAATACTCCATACCTTGTCCCTGAAGACAAATACTTTCTAAGTAATATTGTTCATTCAAATTTTAAATTATATTAAATAAAGGAATATTAATATAATTCAAAATTTCTCTTTTCCTTTTAATTACTTTTAATTTTGGTAGTCCTAAACTCTTAATGCTTCGTTGTAATGAAGTGCAAAATACCACATAGCACAAATATGATTTTCAATTTTTTTTGAAAAAGATAAAGTTTTCCTCACCAATCTCGAACACCTTTGCCTGAAAGTGTTATTTAATCTTTCAACATAATTCGTTAATCCTGTATGTTTACTAACCGAACTGTGTTACTCTTTTGGAAAAATAACTTCATAGGATTCCCAAAAATCTGTGTAAAAATATCCTTGCTCTCTATAAATTTTAGGTATTGACTCCCACAACCCCTTTGCTCCTTTTGCAGATCTCGTTCCAATATAAAAACCAATAATTTCTCAATTTTCCTTATTTATTGCAATCCAAATCCACTGTTTATTTTTTTTATTCTTTACGAATAACCACATTTCATCACATTCGATTTTAACTTGAATTTTTTTTATTATTAATAACAGATTCCGGTATTTTCTTATCTAAATTATCGTATTTCTCATTGATATATTTCTGATTCCAAGGTTCAGAAATACCTGTGACACGTGAAATTTCAGCATTAGGAATTCTTTCAAGCAAAAGTTTATCAACTAAATTCCAAGCATCCTTGCCCTCCAATTATTTTCATATACTCTCAACAAAAATAATTGGGAATCATCAATATCTTCGCAGCATTAAGAGATTAGGACTACCCAAAAAATGAAGGAATGACTGCTGTTACAGAGTATGTTGAAGTATTTCACAATAGAATTCGTGCTCACTCTGCCCTTGATTATCAAGCTCCTTTAGAGTATGAAATTATGAAATTTAACTGTTCACTTTTCGGGAATCAGACCAAATCTAGCCGTTCCAACTAGCTGGAGGGGGTAAACGCCATATCTTTGGCTATTCCACTAGAAAGAATGAAGCTATATTTAGTAATCTAGTTTCAAAAATACATTTTTCGATGAAAAAATAAACAAAATAAAATTCATTGAAATTTTTTTTTCTGCATTAAAATAATTTTATTTACTTGGAGAATTTCTAAATGTTTCAAAACAAACATAAAACTGAAAGAAACGTTATAGAAAATCAATTAGAATATGAAAACTAATCTTAATTATGCTTTGTTAAAATTTATTTTATCATTAATAATTTTATTGCCTTTTTTTTCTATATACAGCTTAGAGGAAATAGAAGTTCTTTATGATGAAAGAATGATTCCTTGGACATATAGAGATTCTAATAGAAAATTAGTGGGTTCAAGCGTTGAAACTTTTAGTGAAGCACTCAAAGGAAAAGGTTATAGGATAAAATGGACAAATATGCCATATGCTAGGGCAAAAAATGAATTGCAAAAAACTTCAGGGAGAAACAAATACATTATTTCAATAAATAGAGATTCAAATAATGAATCAAATTTTAAATGGATTTTCGAGATTAGAAAAACGTATCGAGGGATTTTTTCAAAAAAATTTCAAAAAGAAATGTCTATAGAAGAAATTAAACAAACACAGGAAAAGATTGGAATACGAATTGGTGCTTCTATATATAATGAATTGATAAATTTGGGTCTAAAAGATCAAGTCGAACAATCTATATCAGGAAATATTATAGCAAAAAAAATTTTAAATAATAGGATTGGATTTTGGGCTGCTAATTCAGATACAAGTAGTTATGATTATAAAACTGCAGGAGGAAATTTTAAAGATCTTTTTCTAGTAAATAAATTTAAGAAAGATTCTAAATTTTATGTTGTAACTTCAAAAAATACAGAAGAAAAAAAAGCTTTAAAAATAAAAAAATATCTCAATAAATTTATAAAAACTCAGAAATATAATAAAATAATAGATAAATACTATAAATAAAACAAATAGAAATAAAAACAATAATAACTTATCTAGTTGATATATAGCTATTTTCAGATGTCAAAATTTAATACAATTTGTACAGAGTACTATTAACAGTAATACTTGTAGTAGTTATTATTTTTTCAAGTATATTTCTTTTTTACCAATTATTCTTTATAAATCCTTATTGTTAAAGATTTAAAAAATTCAACATCCACTGTATGCTATTACTAGTTTTTATGAATATATTTAAATATTAAATCTGAAAGATCTGTTAATTTATATTTTTGAGTTATCGGTGCATCTACGAAAGTATTTTTATCTAAACTAAAATGTCCATATCTTGGTAAACTTAGCAGACATTGCCCAGTATCTTCATTTTTTTTATCTTGCATTAAATATTTTTCAATATCTTCTAAAGAAATATTTTTAACAGTTTTTATTGGATATCTTTTAACTATATCAAGAATAATTTCATACATTTTTTCATGCTGTGAAGAAATAGATATAAAATTAGACTCAACTAAAAAATGTAACCCGTGCGCAACAGCAATCCCATGCGGAAGAGTTTGCAAATATTTTTCTTCACCTAAAGCCTCTATGATATGGGCTAATGTATGTCCAAAATTTAAAGAAGATCTAATATCTTTCGTTTCAAGTAAATCTAAATTTACAATTTGCGATTTATATCCTATATTTTTAGCAACTAAATACTTAAATTCTGTATTACTATTTTTCCTGTGATAAATTTTTTGAATAGCTTCATAGTCATTAGCAAACTCTCCAAAAATCCAGGATTGTTTAATAGCTTCGACTAAACCACAAACGATATTTTCAAATGAAAGAGATTGAAAATACTCAGGATTGCAAAAAATTTTTTCAGCTGCATAAAATAATCCGACCTGATTTTTCCCAAAAGGATAAAAGTTAACTCCCGTTTTTCCACCTATTCCAGCATCAACAGAAGCTAATAGAGTGGTAGATAAGTAATTAACTTTAACATTTAATAATCCCGCAACAAAACCCACAATATCTAAAATAATTCCACCACCCATTACGAATAATAATTCTGTATTATTTGGCAAAATTTTTATCCAACTATTAACCGTTTCTAAGCTTTTTGTCGTTTCTTCTGGGGAATATACTAAAAAATTTTTATCTTTTAGGTAATCTGAAATATTGTTTTGCTTCTCATAAAAATTTTTATCTACAAAAAAATATACTTTATTTTTATCTAATGAATCTAAAGTTTTCAATAAGTCAAATTCATTAATTATTGTTGGTATTTGAATGGAAATATTTGTATTTAATTCATTATTTTGTAAAACAAACCCTCGTTTATAAATTTTACATACGAAGTCGAATAATTCTCTGCTATCTTTTAAATTATATTCTGGTTTAGATTTTCTAGAAAACCCCTTCAGAAAAAATTCATTTAACATAATTAAAATTTCTGAGTAGTTTTGAGGAAGAATATGATCCATAAAATTCTTTCCATTACTTTAAAAATTTTGGATTTAAAGAAATTTGGCGTAATAAATGATCAGCAATAACTAACCAAAACATAGCTTCAACTAAAGGAACAGCCCTAGGTAACACACAAGGATCATGTCTGCCTGATTTTACTTTTAATTTTGATTCTTTTAGATCTTTTGTAACTGTCTTTTGTTCTTTGAATATTGTTGATACAGGTTTAAATCCAACACTAATAACAATGGGCATTCCATTTGAAATACCACCTTGAATACCACCCGATTTATTTGTTTCAGTAACTACACTACCATTTTGATTTAGGAGGAATGGATCATTGTTTTCACTTCCTTTCGCAAAAGTAGAAGCAATACCATCTCCAACTTCAAAATATCTAACAGCCGGTAAACTTAGCATTGCTTTTGCTAAATCAGCTTCTAATTTATCAAATACAGGTTCACCTAACCCTGCGGGAATATTTTTTGCAACGCAACGAATAACACCACCTAAAGAATCACCTTCAGTCTTAGCTTGTAAAATTTTTTCTTTCATTTTACTTTCAACATATTCATCTGGACAGCGGATCATACTTGCTTCAATTTCTTGAAAAGAAATTGTATTCGCATTTACCTTAGCTTGAATATCATAAATTCTATCAACCCAACCAATTACCTCTATATTTGGAAGTATGTGTTGGACATATGCTTTTGCCACGGCTGCTGCTGCAACTCGTCCAATAGTTTCACGAGCACTTGCCCTTCCTCCTCCACTAGAAGGATGAATTCCATATTTTTTGAAAGTAGTATAATCAGCATGCCCAGGACGAAATACCTGATTAATATCGCTGTAATCATTTCCTTTCTTGTCTTGATTGCGGACTACAATAGCAATAGGTGTCCCTAAAGTAATTCCATTTTCTAAGCCAGAAAGAATTTCACAAGTATCAAGCTCTCCTCTTGGAGTTGTAAATTCATTTTGTCCTGGTCTACGCCTATTTAAAAAAACTTGAACAGTTTGTTGATCTAAAGAAATTCCAGGGGGACATCCATCAATAATACAACCAACCCCAACTCCATGCGACTCACCAAATGTAGAAATGCGAAAAAGTGTACCTAAATGACTCGCCATAATTCTTAATTTTCCTTTAATGATTCAATTTGAAAGCCCAGTTCTTGAACTTGATTAAAAAATTGAGGTGCTGTTTTTTCTACACACTTAGGGTTGTTTATGATTACGTTATTTAATTTTGAAGCTATTAAAAAACCTGTCATTGCAAAACGATGATCTTCCCAAGTTTCAAATTCCCCCAATACTTCATCATATTTTTTATCAATTGGATATATAATAAATCCATCATTTTTTTCTTCTATTTTTAATCCTAAATTTAAAATATTTTTTACAAAACAAGAAATTCTATCACTTTCATGATGACGAATATGTGCTACACCAAATATTTCAACTGGAGCATCAGCAAATAAAGCAATAGCACCCATAGTTAACGCTTGATCACTATATTGAGAAAAGTCAAAACAAAAATTTCCTTTAGGTTTTGTTGGATTTTCATTTTTAAGAACAAAAATTTCATTGCTAAAAATTTGAATATTGGCTCCCATTTTTTGCAATAATTCAAGAAATTTAAAATCTGGTTGCAAAGTTGAGAACCCTAAATTTAATACTTTTAAATTAAAATTATGTAAAAATGCTAATGCTAGAAAGTAACAGCACGTTGAGGCATCAGCTTCAATAATATAATTTTCAATTCCTAATTTTTTAATAGGTTGAAAACTAAAATTATTTAAATCTTTATCATGCTCAATAACACCACCAAATTTTTCAATAGCTTGTAACGTCATTCTTACATAATCCGGTTGCACTAAATTATCTATCCGCTCAATATTAATATTTTTATTAGCACCAACTGCACTTAATAGTAATCCACTTAAAAACTGTCCAGAGACTTTTCCACTAATCTTACAACTTCCTTCAAGCTGTGAAGATTCTATCGCAAATGGCATTTGATCTGAATCTATTTTTGCATTTAGTTCTTTTAAAGCATGAATAAGTGGCGACAAAGGACGACGCATCAATTGCGGCTCACCACTAACCTTAGCTTTTAACTTTGAAAATGCGGGAAACGTATTTTGCCAATTTAAAATAACAGATGGAAAAAAACGGGCTAACGTACCAGCTTTGCCAAAAAACAATTCAACACTTTCATTATTATTATGCTTTGGAGGAGAAAGAACAACTTTTTTTAATTCATAATCAACATATACGCTATAGCCAAGTCTTTTTAAAGACTCGAGTCCCCAATAGGAATCTTCTGAAAATAAAAAACCATATAAATTTATTGGTTTTGCACAAAGCCCTGCTAATACAATAGCTCTATTCGTAAAACTTTTAGATCCTGGTATCCATATTTCTTTTACAGCGCTATTTGTTACGCATGATGTTATTTTAATGGCTTTTACATCTTCAGAATGATTTAGTTCGAATAAAAATTTTTTTATCTGCATAATATTTCATAGTATTATAGGTTTAAGTAGTAATTAAAACCATCTTAGACAAGATAATCTTAACCAATCAGGCAATCACTGAATATCTCATTTTGTTATTTAGAAATCAAATAAATATATTCATAATAATTTACTTGCTGCTATTAGAGTTTCATCTTTTTTACAAAAAGCAAATCTAACCCAATTAAAATTATTTGGGGACTTTTGATAAAAGGAAGATAATGGAATTGTAGCTATTTTTTTTGTTATAAGCAATTGTTTTGTATAGATAATATCAGAAATATCTCCACCTAAATTCTTATAATTAGCTGTTATAAAAAATGTCCCTTCTGTTTTGCTCACTAAATATCCTGATTTTTCTAAGGTTGTAGTTAAAAAATCTCTTTTTAGCTGATATAATTTTCTTTGTGAACTAAGATAAGAAGTTAGCCAATCTGTCTGGGACAGAATTTCAGCAAGTCCGAGTTGCGTATAAGGGTTAAGGCAAAAAACAGTTGCTTGATGAACAATTCTAATATGTTCTGTTATATTAGCGGGAGCACATACCCAACCAGTTCTAAGTCCTGTAAAGCCAAATGTTTTGCCAGCAGAGCTAATTCTAATCACTAAAGGGCGAATTTTTGCTACATTGCTCAAAGAAAAGTGCTTAAACGGTTCATAAACCAGATTTTCATACACTTCATCACATATTGCAATAATCCCATGTTTAGCAAAAATAGAAGCAATTCGTAATATTTCATCTTCAGTAAAAACTTTACCAGTTGGATTATGTGGGGAATTAAATATAGCTAATTTAATTCCTGAAGCACAAACTGCTTCAAATTTAGACCAATCAAGTGTCCAACTTCCCAATGAAATATCTGGCGCCTTTAGAGAAAAAGGAACAACTGTACCACCCGCATTGGCTATGGCTTGATAATATAAATCAAACGCAGGCTCAAAAAGCAAAACTTTATCACCTTGATTTACTAAAGCTGTAACAGAAGAAAAAAGTGCTTCCGTCGCACCATGTGTGATTGTAACTTCAGAATTAGGATCATAGGTAACACCAGCTAAATTTTCAATAAATTTTGCTACTTGTACTCTTAAAAGAGATTCACCTTGGGGAGGGGAATATTGATTATGACAATGAACTAATTGATTAGAAATGGAATGAAGAATTTCTTGTGGCCCAGAAAAATCTGGAAAACCTTGGCCTAAATTAATGGCATTATGTTGTTGTGCTAATGCAGACATTTCAGAGAAAATACTTTTTCCAATATTTTTCCATCTTTCTGCTATTGAATTTTGAATTTGCATATCTTACCTATCCATAATAAGTATAATTAATATCATTAAAAAATTATCCATCCTTACTGTTGATATTTAATATCATTAAGAAATACCTAGTAAATTATTTATTTCTACATATTTTCTTATAAAAAAGGTTTTACTTTTAATTAATTCTTAATCTTAATTGCACAATAAAGTTTAAGTTAACAAGAGTACTCAATAAAAAATTAAAAACTATTCAGAAAAAAAAATCAACATATAAAATATATTTTTTCTTCCAGATATTTCAAAGAAAAATCATTAAAAATAAAATTAAGCTTGAAAATAAATATTTTTTCTATAGAATAAATTTTACGTACAATGTTACGTGTATTTAAACCGCCATAACAGGGAATAAAATCATGCTGGCCAATTTACGAAGAATAAAAATAAATACTAATATTAATAATTTATTAACCTCATTTTCTTCTTCAGCATCTTTTTATTTTTATTCCTTCCGATTTTATAACTATTAAAAAAATCCATTCATAAAATTAAATATTACTAAAATTAAACTTATTAATTGATGATAAAAATATTTTATTAATTAATAAGATAATTCAAGAAAAAAAACAATTATATTGGAAAGTATATATGAATTACAATATTTTAAAAAAATTACCAGATTTCACCGAGATAAAAAACCATGCACCACTAAAAATAAGTACTAAAGAAAATATAGCTCAACATAGAAGCGAAGTAAAAAATATTTTAACCGGAAAAGATAATCGTATATTATTAATTATTGGTCCTTGCTCTGCGTGGCCTGAAGAAGCAGTATTAATATACGCTGATAAATTATTAGCTTTAGAAAAAAAAGTGAATAAAAAAATAAAAATTGTTATGCGTGTTTATATTCAAAAACCAAGAACAACAAAGGGATGGATTGGTCCAATTATTCAAGCAGATCCTTTTAAAAAACCTGATTTAGTGACTGGATTAAAATATTCTAGAAAGATGATGATCGATGTCGTAGATAAAGGACTCGCCATTGCTGATGAAGCCTTGTCAACTCATAATGCTGATTTATTTTTAGAACTTCTTTCTTGGGTTGCAATAGGTGCAAGAAGTAGTGAAGATCAAGAACACAGGATTTTTGCCTCTGCAATTGAATGTGCTGTAGGTTTAAAAAATCCAACTCATGGTTCACTAAAAGTTAGTGTCAATAGTATAGTGGCGGCTCAACATCATCATACCGCTCATTTTGACGGATATGAAGTTGAAACTAAAGGCAATCCTTATGCCCATTTAGTTTTACGTGGTAGTAATAATGGTCCAAATTTTTCAAATGAAAATTTAATTGAAGTAAAAAAATTTATGACAGCTCAAAACATCAAAAATCCAGCTGTTATCATTGATACTAGCCATGATAATTGTTTAATAAATGGGAAAAAAAATCACCTCTTCCAAATTAACAATATGTTTGAAATTTTAAATAATATAAAAAATCAACACGAAATAAAGAAACTGGTTAAAGGATTTATGGTTGAAAGTTTTTTGAAAGATGGAAACCAAATTCTTGATTTAAACAAACCTAACCAACTTGACTTAAATGGATTATCGATAACTGACCCATGTATTGGATGGGAAAAAACTGAAGAAATGATATTAAATTTATTTAATAATTATGCATAATAATTTGTTATCTGGAGGAAATAAAATTGAAACTAGGTATTTCTGGAGACATTGCTTCTTTTTCTGAAGAAGCTGCAAAAATATATAGCAATTTATCGAAAAATGAATTTAAATTTAGTTACTATAATGACATTGACGAAGTTTTATTTGCTGTATCAAAAAAAGAAATAGAATACGGCATATTTCCTATTTACAATTCCAAAGCGGGAATTGTGAGAAATGCATTTGCAGCTATGGGTAAATTTAATTTTAATTTTATTGAAACTATAACAATTAAAATTGAGCATAATTTAATTTTAAAGAAAGATATTGAATTAAATGAAATAAATAATATTATTTCTCACCCCCAAGCATTTGCTCAATGTGAAAATTATTTAAAAAAAACATTCAAAAATATTAAATATATTGAAGAAAAAAATACCGCACTTGCAGGAAGAAAATTATCAAATGGTATGTATCCGGAAAATTCAGCAATAATAGGTCACAAAAATATTGCTGCAGTATACAATTTAAAAATCAAAGCTAATAAAATACAAGATAATCCTGATAATCAGACTACATTTATTATTGTTGAAAATATTATTTGAGAGTTTTATTTATCTTTTATTTTTGGAAAGGAAATAAATTTTGAATTTAGAAAATCTCAGAACAGAAATTGAAAAAATAGATAAATTCATAATTGCATCAATGGCAAAAAGAGAAAAAATTTCTTTTAAAATAGGCGAATTAAAGAAAGAAATGGGAATCCAAATTTATGATTCAGAACGAGAAGAAAAATTAAACAATTACTACAGAAAATTATCTGAAAAGTATAATCTTGATCCTGTTTTTATTTTAGAAATTTTCAGTTTAGTCATTAAAAATTCTAGGACTATTCAAAAAAGAAAGTAAACTAAACTTCAATGCTCTTCACTAAATAGAGCATTGACAAATTCGTGAGCTTCAAACACTTCAAGATCCTCTACAGCTTCACCAACACCAACATAGCGTATTGGTACTTTTAATTCTGCGGCAATAGCAATAGCAATTCCGCCCTTTGCTGTTCCGTCAAGTTTAGTTAAGACTAACCCTGTTATATTAACGACTTCTTGAAATATTCTTGCTTGCTGTAAAGCATTTTGCCCAGTTGTAGCATCTAATACAAGCAAAACTTCATGGGGTGCTTCCGGATTTTCTTTTGCAATAACTCGACTTATTTTGGCCAACTCTTGCATAAGATCTTGCCTATTTTGCAGTCTTCCAGCTGTATCAATTAAACAAACACTTGAACCATTTTCTGCAGCTTTTTTAACTGTTTCAAAAGCAACCGAAGCGGGATCTGTTCCTTCTTTTAAGCGAATCATTTCTGCATTTGAGCGTTGCGCCCAAATAGCCAATTGCTCTACTGCAGCAGCACGAAATGTATCAGCAGCACCTATCACAACCTTTTGGCCTTTTAAATGTGATTTAAAAGCCAATTTACCTGTTGTTGTAGTCTTTCCTACGCCATTAACACCGACCATCAAAACAACATGTGGGAGTTTTTTTTCACTTAAACTTTGCAAGGGATTCTCAAGAACACCCTTAGGATTTTCTTTGGTGGAGGTTAAAATAGTAAAAATTTCTTCCCGTAAGATACCTTTAAATAATTTAGGATCAAGATAAGCTTCTGGAGTTAAGCGCCCTTTTACTCTGTCAACAAGATATTCAGAAGTTTTAACACCGACATCTGCCTGAACTAGAAGTTCGAATAATGTTTCATGTATTTCTGCTCTAGTGGCTTTGTCTTTTTTAGAAAGAAAAAACTCATCCAAATTTGTTACTAATTGAGTGTGAGTTTTTCTAAGCCCTCCTTTAAGACGCTCAAACCAATTATGAGTCGGCAATGATTCTTTAATGGAAACTTCTTTAGGAACATCCTTTTGCACAACAATTTTTTTTGCTGTTGAAGAAGCCTTAACACTTTCCTTATCTTTTGCTTTTTCTTCTGTTAAAGCTATTAAAGATTCGCGAATTGTATCTTTAGATTGTAATTTTAGAGATGAATTTTCTTTTTGTTTTTTATTATAACGAACAATACCTGATATAACCAGGATTGAAATTATTAAAAAAGTAATTCCTCCAACAATTACAAACTGATTGGTAGTCCATTCATTCATACTAATTAATTCCTATTATACCAGAAATATTCTACTAAATTTCCAAATGGATCCCGAAAATAAAATGCTCTTCCATCGGATCGATCATACGGAGCTCGAATAATTTCAATGGAAAATTTTTTCAAATGCTCATAAAATAAATCTACTTTTTCTGCAGATTGTGCTTGAAAACCATAATGGTCTAATACTTGTTTTTCTAAAGCACCCGCTTGACGTGATTTATCTACAGCATCTTTTTCAAGTTTAGCTACAAGAATTGAAGTCGAAAATGGAATCATTATTTGAGTATCTCGAAACATAAAGTAAGGCGTTTGCAGAACCTCACCAAAAAACCATTTTCCTTTTTCGAGATCGTCAATGACAATAGCTAAGTGACCAATGTTCTCAATCCAGGGATTCATGTCTCATTCCAGCGATGATTTTGAATTATTGAATTGACAACTCCTAAAAATCTGGAGTTATCATCACTTATTGGACTTTTAGCTAAATTTAAAATAATGTCTTTCGCTTTTCTATTGCTTCTAGCTTGTTCTTCTAGACACTCCAGAGCTGCCATTCTTAAATTGTCGTCCCTGCTAGATAAAAATTCCACAACTTTACCAACTATGATATCATTTGCTTCTTTTACATCTTTTAAAGCTAACAGAATTTCTTCATTTCTTTCAATTGTAGCTTCATCAAATTCGGCTATATTTGTTGATAAATTACTCAATAATAAATTGATAAATTCTGATTCAGCATATAATTTTTCAGCAATTTTTATTGGCCAAGATATTTTTCGTTCTTTAGCTAATACATTTTCAATAAAAACCTTAGCTTGATCACCATAAGCAACAATCAATTTCATACATTGTTCTTTTTCTTTGGTATCTTGCAAACCAGAATCAACTGAAATTTCAAATCGCTTTAGTAATTGAGGCACAGCTTGTTCAGCTGTAAGACCTTCCAAAGCTTCTATTGCTTCTAGTCTTTGTTCTTTAGTAGTTAATATTTTTTTTAATACATCTCCGTATTTATCATAAGACTTACTTGAAGAAGAAAATAATTTACTAAATAAACCCACGTTTAACCCCTTTTACCTATAAAACTTAGCAGAATATATCACCATGAAGAGGCCTACAACGCAAAAAAGAATCCCTAAGATTACTCCAATTTCCATTGCTATAAAAGAATATTGAGATGCGTGATGGATTTTGACTTCTTGATTTATCATGGTTCTTTCCTCAAAACACCAAAAAATGGCACAGTAATTTCTTTGTAATCGGGATCATTTGTTTTTACAACAAAAAAACCAGAAACATTCACACCAGGTGGAACAGAAGAATCGCTACTAACACTTGTCATTTTTTTTGGGAAGCTAAGTTTAAATTTGACAATATACGATGAAACTATTCCTTCAGATGTTGCCTGACTATGCAGCGATTTATCTTTACGTACATCAAATAGATCAGTTTCTTTGATATTTTTTAATTCAGGTAGCTTTTTTAAATCAACTTTGACTCCAGTAATAGCAAAATTTTTATCTGTTGATTTAAAACTGATAACTCTCTCAGAAGGTTTTTGACTATTAACTACGCCAAACTCAACATACTTTGCTGACATTTGCACATGCCCAATAGATTCACCAATAATAGGAATTTCAAAATTTTTATAGAAAGTTGAATTATTCCAAATTTTTAATTTGGCATTAATCGTTCCAATGGGAATATTTTTTTCATCAAACTCTAATATTATTTGCGGCGGTTGCCCTGTTACTGTAGGCACTAATTTAGTTTTTATATAGGGAACAGAGGATTCAACTGCAATAATTCTTAATATATCAGAATTAGAGAGAATACTATCCTTGTTAGATTCTGCTATTTTTGAATTTGTAATTTCCTTTAATAGATAATCTTTCACTTCACTTTTATTTGATGATTTTGCACGTCCTAAAAGATTTACTGTTATTGTATAATTTTTTTTATTTTCTCCAGTAATTTTTCCAACGTATAATAAAGCAGGATTAGAAGTAATTTCTTGAAGGACATTTGCAGTTAAAGTTAAAGTAACAGTTGGTGACGATGAGCCCATATTCGTTTCTAAAGTAATTGTCCTAATTATACTACCTGAAAAGTCTTGCGAATTGAATTCAACATTAACTACTCCACTTTCATTTGGTTTAAATACATTTTTTAGAGTTTTACCATCATCTGCATAAATCTTTGTATTAATACATCCGCATGCTGCATGAATATTACTAAAAACTAGGACTCCATTCCCAGTATTTTGAAATTTAAACAAGTGAGTCATTCTCTGCCCGCGATAAATTTCACCAAAATCGTAACGAGTATAATCAAACTCAACTCTTGGGATTTGACCTTGTAAATTGATTTCAGATGGGTTTTGTGCATAACTTAATATGGAGTGAAAAAAAGTGAGTGATAAAAAGAAAAAAACTACTATAAGTCGCAAATGGCTCATATTGAGATCTCCAATGCCCCATGTTATCATCAATGCCGCAGTTGGTATAAACTTTTTTTCTGTTTAAGTCCAAATCTTATAGGTCATAATAAGTCCATGATTAACTTTAAATCAAGTTTTCTTAAGTATCTTAGTGTTATTTTAAGTGGTATCTTAGTTTCAATGGGGTTTCCAGGACTTCATTTTCCAACTATAGGTCTTGGAATTATCTTGCCTTTTTCTCTTATCCCACTTTTTATAGTGATAGAAAATTTATCAAGAACTAAGCATGTTTCTTCCCACTTAAAACAACATTTAATAGCGTGCTCACCTTTTCAAAGATCTTTGAAAGCTTTTTTATGCTTTTGGTTATTTGGATTTGTATTACAACTTTGCGCCTTTTTTTGGATATCTAAGCCAATTATTTTCTTCAGTTCTTTTAAAGCTACAACAGCTTATCCCTTATATATAGGGATAAGTTTTTTTACCGCTTTGTACTTTCCCTTTATTTTCTCTCCATTAATCTTTAAAACTTGGATTTCAACACGTCATCCAACAAAAAAACTTCCAACTATTGCAATTGCTATGATGATTGTTCTGTTAGAAATAATGGCTCCCCGTTTCTTTAACTGGACTTTTGGAAGCTTAATGCATTCAGAAATATATGTTAGCCAATTAGCTAATTTATTTGGTTTTAATGCAGTTTCATTTTTTATTTTATTTACAAGCTTATCTCTTGCTAACGCCTTTTCAAATATTGTAAAAAATAAAAACCTTCTCATCTCTGCTATTGTTGTAAATTCAATTCTTTGGGGGCTAGTCTATTGTTACGGTTTTTATAGAATTTACGATGCTGAACACACAGAAGAAAAACCTAAAACTTCTAGAATTGCTTTTGTTCAGCCAAATTTTACTTTTAATTCAATAGCATCATTACCATTACCTGCAAATGATGCACAAAAACAAAATATTACTAGACTTCTTGAAATGACTGAAGAAGCCATTCAAAAAGCAATTCAAGCTGATGGAAAAAAACCCGATTTAATTGTTTGGCCTGAAAGTGCCACCCAAAGTTTTTATTTACTTGATCAAAGAGAAATAAATCTTACAAAACAATTCACTGCAAAAAATCAAATTCCAATCTTAGTTCAAGCTACCAAGTGGGATGTAGAAAATATAAAAGAAGTAGGAATTGAAAAAGCCCCAGTTTGGTCAGCTTCTTTTTTGATCCGACCCGATGGTTCTAAAAGCAAAGATTTTGAAAAATGGGTGCCAATGCCGTTTGGTGAAAGTTTTCCTTTTGAAGATTATTTTCCAGCATTAGGAGATCAATATCGAAAAATTTTTGAAAATGCCAGTAAACTTGAAATTGGTTCAAGCTTTGATGGGTTAGCATACAATGAAAATGAATTTGTCGCGCCTTTAATTTGTTTTGATTCTATCAACCAACAACTGCCAAGGTTACAAGCAAGTAAAGGAAAGGCAAGCCTGTTTGTCAACCAAGCAAATTTTGTTTGGATGGTTGATAGCAATGCTGGATTAGAATTCAGTATTTTGAATAAATTTAGGAGCATAGAAAACTCAAGAAGTTTAGTAATGGTATCAAATACGGGACCTACTTTAGCTTTTGATCAATTTGGCAGAGAAATTATAAAGCCAACAAAATTATTAACACAAGCAACTGGATTTGTAGATGTTCCTTTATCAAAAGAAGTAACAGTATTTTCTTTATTAGGTAACTGGCCCTTAATTATATTAGGCATTATTTCTACTATTTGGTTTCTTTTTTCAATGAAAAATAATTCTAATGATTATCGAAGATAAAATAGAAAAAAATGAATCTTTGCTTCTAGCAGAAAAATTGCGACCTACTAAAAACTCTATCCATTTATTGGTGGGATCTGCAAAAAAAATATGGGATAGAGACTTAGCACAATGGAGAATGAATCATAAATTTCACTTAATATTATGGGGGCCGCCAGGATCTGGCAAAACAACATTAGCTAGACTCCTTGGAGAAAACTGTAACCTTCCTTTTATTATGCTCTCGGGTGTGAGAGATGGAGTAAAAGAAATTCGCACTGCTATTCAAAATTGTTCAACTCCGCCTATTTTATTTATTGATGAAATTCATAGATTATCTAGAACACAACAAGATGCTTTGTTACCTATTTTAGAATATTCAGAAGCTTGGCTTATTGGAGCAACTACAGAATCTCCTACAACTGAATTAAGCGCTCCTTTTTTAAGTAGAGTAAGATGTATTTATAATGGACCACTCCAAGAAGAGGATATCCTTCATGCTTTAGAGCAAGGGTTAAATTATTTAACAATAAATAAACCAAATATTTTTCAAAATAAAGAAACAAATTATATTGATTACTTAAAAAACGTTTGCTTTGAAAAAATTGCGAAAATGAGTGGTGGAGACTTAAGATTTTCCTTAAACTTACTAGAAAATATTTGTTACTGTAATTCTCTTGAAGAAGAAACCGAAGTTTTTGCTAATACTTTAAAATCATTTACAGCAAAAAATCATTATGACTATATCAGTGCAATGATTAAAAGTATGCGCGGCAGCGATCCAGATGCTGCTTTGTTTTATGCGATAACCTCTTTAGATAAAGGTGAAGATCCTTTATTTATAGCTAGAAGGTGTATTATTTTTGCTAGTGAAGATGTAAGTAATGCCGATCCTCAAGCCTTAACTTTAGCTTTAAGTGCATATAAAGCCATTGAGGCTGTAGGAATGCCTGAAGGCAGAATACCACTTGCACAATGTGTTACTTATTTAGCTAGTACCTTTAAAAGTAACAGAGCCTATAAAGCTATTGAAACAGTAAGAAATTGGCGCCAAAAAGCAGAAGAAAATGGAATGTCAATTCAACCACCTGTTGAATTGACTCTAAAAGGTAAAAGTAAATATAAATATCCTCATGATTTTGAAAATTCTTTTGTTTCTTTTAATTATCTACCAGATTCTATTGTAGAGTTAAAAAGAACAGAAAAAAAACCAGCCTATCTTCCAACTGATAATGGGGTAGAAAGTCGCTTAAAAAGTAGATTGTCAGAGCTTTGGAAGAAAAAATAATTAGGCAGCAGAATCATTTTTATTATTGTTACTATTAATAGTATTTTCTTCTTTATTTTTTTACATTATTCTTAATTATCAATTTGGAATTAAAAATTTTAAAGAAAAACCAATAAAGATAGATTATATGTTGTATTATTAATGTTTTGAAATGCCCTGTAAGCCCATTCTAAATTACTCCTTAAAGATTTATTTGATTTAAGGAGTAATTTAAAGCCGTATAGTCTTGTATAATTTTTTATGACATTATATTTTCAGAATAGGCTTTAATATTCAAAAAATTATTAAATAATATTTTAAGAAAAAATAATTTTTTTTTCATAGTATGTTCTCATCAAAATTTTCAACAACATTGTAAATTCTATTATTATCAAAGGTTCCATTATATACTATTTTTAAATGAGCTTTCTTAAAATATAAGTCACAAATTAAATCTTTATATGAAGTTTTTAATTCCATTGATCCTGAAAGGATTAATTCCTTATATATTAAAATAGATAAACCTGAAGAAAGGGTTTTTGTATTTCCTAAAATATTAGAAATAGCATCACTATCAAAATCAATAGAATATGAAATATTTTCAAAATTTAAATGATTTGTAAAAGTTATATTTTTTCTGCTTATATTTATCTCTCTTTCAACATTAGATAATATTTTTGTAATAAATTTATTACTTAGAAAATCAACTCTTGAAATAAATTTAATACTTGAACTCTCATTTTCTCTTACAAATTGAATCATTTTTAAATTAGCAAAATCTCTTATCTTATTACAATTATCTTGAGTTGGAGAAAACAAGGAGTCTGAAATTATTTTCATCTGTCCAGTATATATTGCTGGAAATGATTTTATTTCAACAATTGCTGTGTTTTTTTTCCTTTTAACAACAACATCAATTTTCTGATCTGAACCCTCCGCTGGAATTTGGATATTGGTTACTAACTCATCTCCTGGTATCTGCGTTTCTTGATTACCTACATCAACAATATTACCTATACCATCTATTTTATTGTTATTGTCTGGCTTATCTTTTGAAGAATCATTACGACTATTTTCAATTCCACAGGATGTAATCAATATAAATGAAATAAAAAATATTAATACATTAAATATTTTCATAGTAAATTGTATCTCCTATATTTTGTGTAAAAGTTTTGCAACAACAAGTTCTAAAGACCTATACTTCATTTTATTTATGTACCCTTTACAATATTTATTTGCTGATAAAAGTTATTTGATTTGTCCTATCTATTATTTGATATCCACTAACGCTGTCTTTAGACCACACGTTGGTTTTCTTTTGAAATTCAGAAGCGGCATTTGAGCCACCAAAAAGTGATCCGATAGTTCCCAGAACAAAGGATCCCACTTGGCAATAGAAATGATTACATAAATTTAGTCTATTAGACGCATACATTATTCCAGAAACCGGCGGTGGCATTAAACCTGGAGGAGTGGATCCAGCATTTATCATTGCAAATTGTCTCAGAGCCCTATCTACTAGTAATGTTTTTTCATCTATTTCAATTTCTTTTTGTTCTTGAGGTGTATAACCAAATTCTGCAGCATTTCCATCAAACTTGATCCTAAACCAATCTTCAGATTTATTATCTTCAATTATGGAATGCACGGATGCAGTAGAAAACCACCCCCTTGAAGATGAAGCCTTTTCAATTCTAGAAAACATATTGAAAAGATTATAGGTAGCTGTAAACGAACGATGCGCTTTCAATTGAAAAGTATAGTTTGCTCTTAAAATCAAATTGTCAGATATGTCGTTAATGTCTTTGCCAGGAATTGGTTTATTTACATCATCAAAATATTTGCATGCACCAAGCAAATTTAACCTGACTATCCCAGAACTACTACCAAATACCGTTTTTTCGCTGGATACTTCTTCTGTAAGCGAAGGTGGTGGTAAAGTAGTATCAAAGTTTTTAACATTTTGAAATTTCATCCCAGGTATAGTGGCATCTATTATCGCTCTATAAGTTGACTCAGCTTCTCCGGTAGCATCTTTTGTTGAGGCATAAACTACAGCATCTTTAATTTGCATATTTTGCCAAGTAACATGATTTAATGAAGGATTTAATCTTATATACTGCTGAATAATATCTGAATTACTTGGATTAAATAATAATTGCGCTGTTAATCCTTCTAACATAGAATATCGTTCATAAGACCGTATGACAGATTGTGCTAAATCATCAACCAGCTTTTGTAATTCATTAAAGGTTTTAAATTTTCATTATATTTATTTTGTTCATACTCATATTCTTCTTTAGAAACAGAATATCTTTTTTTAGAAATATAATATTTATCCTCTACAGGATTAAATTCATTGTCTAAAAATTCACGATATTTTTTTCTTAAATCTTCAAGAATTAAAAGTGCATTTTTAGTTTCTTGTGAGTCAGGATCTTTCCTTTTTAATTTGTTGTAAATTAAGTAAGCTTGATCAATTTCTTCTCCTATTTTTTGCTCTTTAACTTTCAATGAATCAAATTGTTCTTTAATAGCATTAAAAGTTGATTCATTTTTTTTCATTTCGAAATATAATTGATCTACTTCTTTTTTAAAAGGTTCATAGTCTTTTATCATCTTAGTAATAGTTTTAGTAATTTCTAATCTATTACTTTCACTTTCTTTTACTGATTCAGAAACCAAATTTAATGTTTTACAAAACCCCAAATTCATATTTTGCTGAACTGCTGTTACGCTAACTTTACCAACTTCTGGAGGAAGAACATAAGCATTGGAACATTCTTCATCAAATGCAATTCCCATAGAGTTTTTAGGATGATTTATATTGCCAACATAACATTTATTATTAACTGTCGGGGTTCCACTAAAAGCACTGGTAATAAAAAATAGAGAAGGCAAAGTAATCAAAGAATGAAACTTAATTCTCATATAATTCCTCCAAAAAAAAAAATAAATCTAAATCTTGTCTCTAAAGTTTCAATTAGGTAACAAAGTAAAAAATACTTGTCAATACAGTTTCTATTTCCTAAAAAATTGATAAAAAATTTATGTATTTAATATTTTTTAGATATTAAATTTATCTTTATTCATATGAATTACATAAAAAATACTAGAATTATTTTCCAAATTTTTTAAAAAAGTAAATAATAAATTAATTATTATTTACTTTTTTAATGCAATAATATTTATGAAATAGAATTATTTTTTAATCAAATAAAATTTTTAATTTAAAAGATAATTTTTTTAGATAACAGTCTATGATTATAATTTTTAATAGAATAAAATTATCTGATTATAAAAAATAGTTAAATATTAATATAATTAGGCAGCAGAATCATTTTTATTATTGTTACTATTAATAGTATTTTCTTCTTTATTTGTTGCTTTCCCTCTTGGAACATAACTTACAGTATCAATGTAACTAAGAATTAAACGGACAAAATGTCTTCTTGCCCGAACTACACTTTTTGTTTTTGAAATATCAAAATTAAAAAGAGGTTCTCGAGTTAAGCGTGAATATACTATCATATGTAAATAATCTTCTTTTAAATTAGGATCATATTCTATCACAACATGCCCCATTTGCTCCCAACTATATTCAATTTTTTTCATTCCATAAAATACTTGAATTCCAGCAAGTCCAACTAAAATCTTTTTAATTCCATGCATATTGATTAAAAGTAACATAAACCAAGGAATAACAACTAAAGTAAAAAATGAAAATAACAAACCTGGAGGAATGGAAGATTTTGAATGTTCAAAAAAAGTTGGACTTGTTATCAAAAATAAAAAACATCCCATTAAGCCTATTAACGAGATGAGCATTTGCAAAGGTGAAAATTGAAAGTACCATCTCCCCTCTGGAGTCAATCTGCTATAAATTAGTGACTCTCTATCCTCATCTATTCTTTTATCTAGTTCGGCATAAGGCTCTTCTTCCGAAGAAGACAACTTGCCCAAAGTATGCAAAAGAGATAAAGATTCATCGAATCTTCCCCAAGCATCTAGGATAAAAGCTTTCATTCTTATCGCTTCAGTGTTTCTAGGTGATAGAGAAAGCAAATTCTCTAGAACTTCCATCGCCCCTGCTGAATCGCCCTCTTCTATTAGTAATTTAGCATCTTTCAAATGTTTCATAATCAAGACAATCGTCTTAAAAAGGAAAAAACTTAAAAAGAGTCAAAAAAAAAGTAAGGGCATTTCCCTTACTTTTTAAATTATACACATTCACTAAAGAATTTAGTTTTGCGCAACAACCCAAATATTGAATTGAGCAGAAACCTCTGGATGAAGTTTAACTACACCTTTATAAACACCAACAAGTTTGATTTCATCAAGGATAGAAATCATACGGCGGTCAATTTCATGTCCAGCTGCACGGAAAGCATCAGCTAGTTCTTGTGTAGTAACTGTACCGAAAATTTTATCTTCTTCACCTACTGGTTTTTGGATGGTTAAAGAAAGAGCACTAATAGTAGCTGCAAGTTCTTTAGCACTAGTAAGATCTTTTTGTTTTTTAGCATCAGCTTGTCTACGTTGATGATCTAATAGTTTTTTATTTCTTTCATCAGCTAAAACAGCTAATTCACGAGGAAAAAGATAGTTTCTAGCATAGCCAGCTTTTACCTTAACAAGGTCCCCGATATGACCTAAATTTGGTACATTTGCTTGTAAAAGTACGAGCATAATTTATATCCTTCTTTCATAATATCAATAAAAAGTTGATGTGAATAACGCAAATTAGCTTTGTTTCTTGCTAATTCCACGCCAATCATACACATAATCAAGTAAGCCAATGACTCCAAAAAAGCCAATAATTTCATATGTTCCAATGAATTTATTCACTAATAGCAGAGCAAAAATAAGCACTATCGGAAATAGAGCTATAGTCGTTAGTCTTTTATACAGAGTAAACATTCCTTGTAAAGCAACAATTGTAAGCAGAATAAAAGAAAATAAACTAATTCCCGCTATTAATGGTGCATAAGAAGAATGTTCAAGAACTTTAAGCATAGTTTCAAAATTAGTAAAGCTTAATCCAATGGAAGCCAATCCAGCAATAGATGCAATAACTAATGGAAAAGGGAGAGTGAACTCTCTTAAATTCCAAGAACTTTGGCCTTGGAATCGAAAAGCATAACCCTGCCAAAACATAGAATTTTTAGGTTTTAAAGGCTTCCAGAAATAAGCTAAAATACTAGAATCTTTTTTATCGCTGTCTTCTGAATTAAGTAATTTATGCTTCTCTATCATGATTGGTGTACTTGTTCGGCCTGTATTAACCATCGGCATTGCCAGCAGACTGTTGACTAGCTGGGATGTAAAAGATGAAGAGTTTCTTAATATATAATTAACTATAGATCTTAAACGCTCAATTTGTTCAAAGCCAAAATCGACAAAGACAACATTTGCAAATGAAATAAGTAAGCATAATAATAAAAATATAGATCCTGACCCAAATACAAAAAATAGAATTCGTTGCCATGAACTATAGTTCAGAAAATCAGTAACATACTTAATAAGGCCAGGATTTCCCTTTTCGAAATTTTCATAAAAGGCTTTAACATCCGGACTTTTAGGATTACTAGCTTTGTTAGTTTTTTCAGCGATGTTGGTATCAGGATTATTAATCTTTTCAGAAGCACTGAAGTTTTGCATGGATTTATCTTGGCTTGAAGCTGATTTTTCCTGCTGAACTAATCCAATATTTTCACCCATCTGTTGAGCAAACTCTTTTTTGTCAGCTACAAAAATAGCTGTATAAAACAGAAAAAGAGTGGGTAAAAACATAATAACAGCGGCAAATAACCAATGCTTATTTTTCTCCCTGATCATAACAGCAGACATAAAAAACGGAATAGCCAATAGAACAAGAATTCCAGTAGCCAAAATAGTAGGAGCAAAGGCGCTTCCTATCAGGATTAAAACTAAAGCTACCGCTATCATTAGCAAAACAGCTTTTCTTTTTCCAAGAATTGCAGAAATTTGTGCAACATTAAAAACCGCAAGAGGAATAATTTGAGTTATGAAACTTACAGCAATGAAAAATCCTGAAAACAGCAACGTAGGAGTAAATTTTTTGGACGAATTTACTTCTTTATTATGGCTATTTTGGTTTTGTGACTCATTTTTATTTGGTTTCAAAATAAATCCTCTTTTTGCAACCTTAAATAAATTCAGTAAATACAAGAAATTAGTCTTCTTGTCCTCTACGTGCACCCAAGGATTCAGCTTCTGCTTTTTCACGCGCGGCTTCTGCTGCACGTTGAGCAGCAGCTTCTGCTTGTTTTTGTAGTTCTAGACGACGTGCTTCAACATTTACGCTATCAGCAAGTTTTATTACCATAGAACGTAGAACATTTTCTTCTAATTTAAGAATACGCTCTAGTTCATGAATATTTGCTTGATTTGTAGCAACATCATAAACGAAGTAGTTACCACGTGTTTGTTTATTTATTGGATAAGCGAGACGACGAACGCCCCAAGTCTCTTTTTTGACTACTTGTCCACCATCTGTTCCAATGATAGTCTCCCATTTAGAGACCATTTTGGATAGTTCAGCTTCAGGTAAGTCAGCCTTTGCAATAATCATTGCTTCGTATTCACGCATAGAATTCTCCTTATGGATCGTGCAACTTAAACTTGAGCCCCAAATATGAGGAGCAAGGAGTTTGGTCGAAGTATTTCCCCTAACTTTATTTCACAATTTTTTCAAGTCTAATTTAATAAAGGCTGTTTCTTTTAAGGTTTTCCTCTTAGTTTTCATCCTTCTCCCTCTAAAAGGCTATGCTGACAGAAGAGTTATTACTCTATTTCCCCATGATGATTTACAACTCATTGATAATAATGAAAATTATAAACTTATTCGCATTGGTGTTACTGAAAGTCTTTTGAACCTCAGTTTTATTCCCTGTCTATTCGAGTTTAATCAAATTCCTCTTCTCTATTCAGTTTTACAAGTAGGACTAAGCTGTTCTACCAAAATTGCTCAAGCAAACATTCTTTCAGTTAGCGTACATCCCGAGACAAATTATAGTAAGGAAGTAAATAAAAAGGGCGTCGCTCTCGGTATAGGTTTAGCTTATAATTACTATTTAAATACAGAAAATAATGATTGGCTCTTTTTCTTTAAATTTAATTATAAATTTTGGGATAATGAATTAACTGATTCTTCATATCAATTATCAACTAAACAATTGTATCAAATTTGGGGCAGTGTTTTTGATTCAAATTATAAAATAGGATTGATTCACAATTACTATGATAGCGACACACCTTTGCAGACAAATCTTTCTCTGGAATTTTACTATCTTCAAAGTTTTCCTTTAGAATGGAGACAAATAGGTGGAGCTAGAAATACAGCATCAGTCGAGTACAAAGCTTTAGGCTTTTCAGTAAGAAAAGAATTTATTTCTCATTTTATACTTGGAGTAGGAATTGCCTACTGGAATTTGACTTTTGATGGCATTAGGATATCAGGCCCTCTTCCCGATGCATACCTTGGAATAGATTTTTAAATTCATAATTTGGAAAAAAAATGAATAGTTTTAAATTGGGAATTCTAATTATATCATTGTATTTTATTGTTGCTTGCCAGATTGAAATCAATAAACCTCCTTTTAATGCTTCTAATAATGAAAACAGTCTTTTTTTTCCAGCAGACTCAAGTGGAGGAATGGGATCTCTTTCCTCCAATTTGCAAGTTGGCATGAGCGCAAAATCAATTTACCCAAACTTTCCAGTAAGCTTATCAGGATTTGGCTCACCACTACGTAGATTAATTCCTCCTGATTTAATTAATATTGGGGATAGCTCAACTTTTTGTAAACCTTTTCAAAATATTGATCATTCACCGAGAATAAAAGTAATTCTTTTCAAAGGAAAAAATAACTCCCAAGATATGTATTACTTACTTATTAACTTAGATATAATTGCTATTCCAAGTGATTTTAATTTAAAAATGATAAAAGAACTACAAAATAATTTTCCTAGTTTAAATTTAAGTCATGCAAATGTTCAATTTATTGCTACACATACCCATTCTGGTCCTGCAGGATTAACAGAAAATCCTTTTTGGGCTGCGGCTGTTTGTGATAGATTTAATCCAAAGATCTACGAACTTGTAAGAGCACAAATTTTTTCTGGATTAAATGATGCAATAAGTAATTTAGGAACAATCCAGTCTTATGATAATGCAAATTATACTGCATCCGGATACAACTTTACTAGATTTGCAGGAATGGAGGTTGATAGATCTACATATTATTTAAATTTAAAAGACGTAAGTTCAAATTCGCTTGCTTGTTTCAAAGTATTTAGTGGTCATCCTACTTGGTATGGAGCTGCGGAGTTAACATTAAGTGGTGACTTTGCTGGATATTTAGAAGAATCTCTTCAAAATTTAACACACTCTACAAATTGTGCTTTTTTTAATTCTGTAGTAGGAAATGCATCAATAAATGCCATAGATAATATAACTGATAGAAAAACATTTGCAAACACGTTTGTTAACGAAACTATCGCAAATATATCAAATAATTCCAATTTATTGAGTTTAAATTATGGAACTTTATTTATTACTTTACCTGGATTTCAAATTAACTTTACTGGTTGTGGTATAAGTTTTGGAATAATACCAGAAAAATATTTTTCGGATATTATTTCTATAAAATCTACTGATATAACAAATAATATTACAAAAATTTCTTGGTTTTCACTAGGATCAACTTATTTCTTTTTATTTCCGGGAGAACCTCTCTTTGATACAAAACAGCTTCTTCAATCAATGCTAGCTACTTACTTTCCAACTATTTCATCAATTGTAGTATTATCAACTGCTAATGATTATGTTGGTTATCTAATGACTAGTAGCAATTATTTAGTTAAAAACATGGATACTTGTTCAACTATTCATGGCCCAAATACCTCTGCAAGTATAATAGACGGATTTAAAAACTCTTTAAATCAATTTGGCCTATAAATTATTTTTTAAAGAACTTTGAAATTTTTCTTTTTAATATCTTAATAATTTAGAATATCTCCAAAAAAATTTTTGATCAATATTTTTTTCTCATTAACAAAAAATCATGCCTAACTTTGGAATTCTTTTTATAGGAAAAAACATATTTTTATATAAAAATTATCCAACATGCTAAAAATTTTATGTAAATTATTTTTTTTTAAAAAATTTGCAAACTATAAAAAAATATATTATTTATTTGCTTTATTTAAAATAATTTGTTACGAAGGTTTTATAGTTATATAAATTAAAATATCTTTAATATAAACTTTATTAATTTTAAATATTAATAAAAAGGAGTATTGCAATGAAAAGAGAAATCGTTGCTCCTAAAATCTTATTACCTTATTACTATTCTTGGAAAATAAATGAAAATAATACAAATTATAACGTGTGTTTTTCATATAGCTTACCAATGAATATATCAATTGAAAAATTAAAATCATGTATTTTAAAGCTTGTAGAGTATAGACCAGCCTTGAGAGCAAATTTTGGATTCAAAAATAATGAAGTAAAATACTACGTCCATGATATTTTAGCTCCAATATTCTATGAATTAAGCGCAAAATGCGAGGATGATTTTAAAAATTTATTGAACAAAGTAAAAAATATAAATCATGATTTACATAATGAATCATTAATCAAAGTAGGGTTCATCAGAAAAATTTATAGTTTAGATACTGAAATTATATTTAACATTCATCATTCAATAATTGATGGAACTTCACTAGACAAATTTATTTTAGATCTAAGCTCTTTATACAATGAAGGTAGTATTCTAGAAGAAAGTACTGAATCACATTTAAATTCTTTTTTAATTCTAAATAAAAATGAACAAAATTTAAATGAGAACAATATTAAATTATATGCTAATTTATTAAGTGAAATTTCTTTAAAAAATGAAAAAATATCTATAAAAAACAATGAAATTATAAACACTTCCAAATTTGCATTAGATCATTCAGAATTAAAAAAATTAAAAGCATTTACAGAAAAATATAATATTAGTTTGTTTAATTTTCTTTTAGTATGCTGGTGTATTTTTGAAACAAAACTATTAAATAAAGAATTTTGCATCACTAATTACCCAGTTAATATAAGAAATAACAAAGAAGTTTCAGGTTGTATGTTAAATAATATCTACTTTCCTTTTATCTATAAGAAAAATTCCAATATAGAAGAAGTTCTGAAAGGTTTAAAAAAACAACTGCCTTTTCTTAAAAAGCTTCACCATATTAGTCCAGTAGATCTTTTCGATAAAAATGATAGCAAACTAAGTCATTTCGCCTATTCAGGATTTGCTAAACTAAGAGATTTGCAATTACAAAATTTTCATATTGCAGGAAACGCTTTTCCCCAAATGGCTAACTCAAGTTTAGGTATGCGCTATGTGGAAACAGAACAATCTTTACATTTATTATCTGAATGTTATGAAAGCATTCTTCCACAAAATATAGCCTGTGAACTCAGCAAAAGATTTGCCAATTTTGTAGGAAAATTAGTTGACAATTCTACAAGCAACTTTCAAAAAATTGATATACTTTTTGAAAACGAAAGAGCAACTCTTTTAAAAAAAAATGTTTCCAAACCGAACAAAGATCCTGGGAATTCAATTGTTTCTCTCTTTAGAAAGATATCTGAAAAATTTCCAGAAAAATACGCTGCGGTTGAAGGCGATAATAAAATAACATATAAAAATTTAAATGAAAAATCAGATAAATTAGCTAAGTTTCTCAGCGCAAAAACCTCTAGTGAGAACATAATTGGCATTTTAATTGATAATAAAATAGAAATGTTAATTGGTATTCTGGGAGTATTAAAATCAGGAAATTCTTACCTACCTTTATCCCCAGATACTCCTCGCGAAAGAATTGAGTATATTTTAAAAGACAGTAATGTAACAACTGTTTTAAGCTTAAAAAAATATTCAAATTTAATATCTTCAGCAAGGCAATTTTATGATTTGGAAGATGAAATTTTATATTCACTAACTGAAAAATTCTCCGCACAATATCAAAAATCTCCTTCCGATTTATCAGCTTATGTTATTTATACCTCTGGCTCTACAGGTCATCCCAAAGGTGTCCTAGTCAATCAGCATAGTGTCATTAACTTAATAGAAAATTGTAAAAATTTATTTAATATTAGTGAAAATGATAATATTTCTAAGTATTCTTCTTTTAGTTTTGATGCCTCAGTAATTGAAATCTTTGTCTCTATACTAAATGGTTGTACGTTATATTTTGTTCCAGAAAAAATGCGCTACAATATTAATCTACTAAATGATTTTTTTCATACCAATAATATCACTTTTACATTTTTAACCACTAAAATTGCAGAAGTTTTTATGGAATTAGAAAATTTTTCTTTAAAAACTTTACTTACTGGAGGAGAAAAATTAAAAGCATTTAAAAAAAATAACTACAATTTAGTAAATGCATATGGTCCTACTGAAACAACTGTATTTGTTACTTCATATAATGTTCAACAGTATGACGAAAATATACCAATAGGAAAAGCAATAGAGAATGTTGATGTTTACATTTTAGATAAAGAATTAAATCCATGCTTGTATGGAATGCGGGGAGAGATTTATATTGGTGGAGAAGCACTAGCTATTGGATATATTAATAATGATGCGCTTACGAAAGAAAACTTTATAATCAATCCTTTTTGTCAAGAGAAAGAAGAAAAATATAACAGACTTTATAGAACAGGTGATATTGGGATAAAGTTATTTGATGATAGTATTTTAATTTCAGGAAGATTAGATTCACAGATAAAAATTTGTGGATATAGAATTGAATTATCAGAAATTGAAAAACAATTATTATCTTTTCCTGATATAATAAATGCAGCAGTAGTTGCCTATGATGATGCTAGTGGGTATAAATATTTATGTGCTTATATTGAAGGTAAAAGCAAGATTATAATTGAAGAATTGGAAGAATATTTAAATCTTCAATTACCTGAATATATGCTTCCTAAAAAAATAATTCAATTAGAAAAAATACCTTTAAATTATAATGGCAAAACTGACATAAAAGCTTTAAAAATGCCTAAGGACTTATTTACAATTAGCAAAGTGTATTTTCCACCTATAAATTCTTATGAGGAGAAAATAAGTACTTTTTTTAAAGAAATTCTTCAAATAGAAAGAGTAAACAGAACTGATGACTTTTTCTCACTCGGCGGAAATTCTATCAAGGCAATTCAACTTATTACAAGAATGCAGAAAAGCTTTAACATTGATATTTCTTCTATTTACAAGCTAAGATCAATCGATAAAATTGCGGAAAAAGTAAGGATAGATGAGGAGACTTAATAAATGGTCGGGGGTGCGGGATTCGAACTCGCGACCCTCTGCTCCCAAGACAGATGCGCTACCACTGCGCTAACCCCCGAACTCAGTGAAACGATACTTGCCACAGAAAAAAATTAAGTGCAAGCTCAGATTCTGATTTTTTTTAGAATTCACTTATTTTTTTTAGAAATAAGCAATATCATGAGGTTATAGTGTCGCAAGAAGTTGTAGGGGTCCTAGCAAAAATTATCTTTGAAAATGAAAGGGGAGATTTTAGAGTTGCTGATTTCATTGATCCACAAACTGCCAAAAGATTTAGAGCTTCAGGAAAAATTTTTCTTTCCCAAAAAGCAGATGCTAGGCAGAAATACAGGCTCATAGGAAATTGGGAAAATAACCCTAAGTATGGAGAGTCTTTTGTAGCTATCTACTCAGAAGCGGCAAGACCTGCTGAAGCAAAAGGAATCGCGCCATATCTTGCTAATAACGTCAAAGGGGTTGGAGAGGCCACTGCATTAAAACTTGTAGAAGCTCTAAATATCAAGAATATTGATATGTTAGTGCGAATTTGCAAAGAAGATAAAGAAAAAATTTATTCATTTTTTGGTTCTAAGCGAAAAAAAACAGCTGAAAATGTCATCACTTCTATGATTACCGACGAAGTCTTTAGAAGTGTGATGATATTTCTTCATGAACATAATATTCCTCCAAAATTTGCAAAAAGAATTTATGAAAAATACGGAGCGCATTCTTTAAACAATTTAAAAGAAAATCCATATCGATTAATAGCAGATTTTAGACAAGTAGGCTTTAAAAGAGCCGATGCTATTGCTGAAAAATTAGGAGTTCCACCCACTTCACCATTTCGCATGGAAGCCGCATTTGTTTACACTTTAGAAGTGGCACAGGATGATGGCCATTGCTGTTTACCAAGAGATCTTTTAATTGATAAAGCTCGAGATATTCTTGGTGTGAAAATAAATCCGGTTTTTTCACGTGAATTTGTCTTAGATAATTTAAGACAAGTATACAAAAAAAATCGTGAAGTAAAAAATGAAAGTTTTATAATTCGTGATACAACAATTTTTAAAAACAATCAAAATATCGAAAATGAAGTATTATTTTACTTACCTGAAGTAATTAAAATGGAAGATGATGTTGCTGGTTTTATTTCTAGTTTACTTAATAAAAGTATAGCTACTGAATACAAAGAACAACAAATATTAAAAGAATTAGATGCTGGTGACAAAAATATCGATGAATTATTTCCTCATTTACCTTGGGATAAATTATCTGATGAACAGCAAACGGCTGTCAGAATGAGCCTTGATTCGCGTATAATGGTTCTAACAGGAGGACCAGGTTGTGGAAAAACCTTTGTACTAAAGGCAATATATGGAATACAAAGAGCTTTAAATCGCAAAGTGGCATTGTGCGCTCCAACTGGTCTTGCCGCAAAAAGAATGACTCATTCAATTGGTGAACACGCCAGTACTTTACATAAATTACTTGGATTAGGCAGAAAAAAAGAGGAACAAGTAAATATTATTGAAGAACTTGAAGGCAATACTAGTGCATTAGATAATTTTAATGTTGTTATAATTGATGAAAGCTCTATGCTTAGCCTTGATTTATTTCATTCGTTACTTTCATCTCTGGGCCCCAATCGCAGATTAATATTAGTTGGAGACGTTGATCAATTACCTAGTGTTGGCGCAGGAAATTGTTTAAGAGATATTATTAAATCTAATAAAGTACCAATAGCTCGTTTAACAAAAATATTTCGCCAAAGTTCAGAAAGCCCAATACCTATAGCAGCAAGAGAAATTATCTCTGGCAATAAACCAAATTTTAATTTTGTAAGTTACTCTCCAATATTTTCTTCTCCTGAACCTATTGCATTTATTCCATGCTCAACACAAACATTTTTTGATCTCTTACAAAACTTTTTATCCAACACTATTCCAAACATATATGAGCTTGATCCGGTAAAAAATGTTCAAATTTTGGTTCCTATGCGAAAAACTGAGGTTGGCCAAGAAAATATAAATAAAGTAATGCAAAATTTTCTCAATCCTTCTTCTGAAAATAAAAAAGAATGCTCATTAGCATTTGGTGGAATATTAAGAGAAGGTGATAAAGTTATTCAAACTAAAAATAATTATGAGTTAGATGTTTTTAATGGAGATCTTGGCTTTTGTAAAGCAATTACTAAAACAAAAGACAAGCTAGAAGTAACAATTGAATTTAGCGATAAAACTGTGGCATATGAAGATGAAGATATTGATGATTTACAACTTTGTTATGCAATGACTGTCCACAAATCACAAGGCTCTGAATTTCCTTTATGTATCATTCCTATGTTTGGCGTTTATTATAGTATGTTAGATAGAAATTTACTTTACACAGCAGTAACTAGGGCAAGTAAATATATCATTATTTTTGGTGAAGAATGGTCAATAAAAAAAGCTGTTGCTAGCCAAAATGCAATTAAAAGACACACTTTTTTAGACAGCTTAATTGAATCTTAATCTAATCAATTTAAATATTTTTTTGTAACCTTAAAATTGACAAATATCTTCAATACACTATTATAAAAATTCAAAAATTTATTGTGGAGGTTTTATGTCGCAAATTTCTATAGTCTATCATTCAGGATACGGTCATACTGAAAAAGCTGCTAAGGCCGTTTTAGAAGGTGTTAAGTCTGTTGCAAATACAACAGCCCATTTAATTTCAGTAGCAAATATTGACTCAAATTGGGATGTGTTAAAAAATTCTAGCGCAATTATTTTTGGTTCTCCTACTTATATGGGGAGTGCTTCCGCCCCTTTCAAAGATTTCATGGATAAAAGCTCAAAAATTTGGATGACACAGGACTGGAAAGATAAAATTGCTGGAGGCTTTACTGTTTCGGGAAGTCAAAGTGGCGATAAATTAAGTACTTTAGAACAGTTTATGGTTTTTGCAGCACAACATGGAATGATTTGGGTTTCTTTAGGTATTTTACCAGGAAATAATTCAAGTAAATCAAGTGTAAATGACTTAAATAGATTAGGTTCTTCTATTGGGCCTATGGCACAAGCAAATGTAGATCAAGGAGCTGATGCCATGATAGAAAGCGATCTAAAAACTTTGAATTTGTATGGCAAAAGGATAACTGAAATAGCTCTTAAGTTTAATAAAGCATAAATTCTCCTATGCCTTTTTCTATCTCATGCAAAATATTCCTATTTAATTAAAAAATTTTAATTACTAAAATTCACATATAGCTTTTATTTTAAAGGTTAATATGTGGATAATTGAGTTCGCATTAAAACGCCCATATACAATTGCAGTAGGAGTAATACTTTCCTTTATATTAGGATTTATTTCTATTAATAAAATGCTAATAGATATTTTTCCAGTAATTGATATTCCAGTTGTAAATATCATATGGAATTATCCAGGATTGACTCCTAATGAAGTTGAAAAAAGAGTTATTTTTCTAGCTGAAAGAGCCTATACAACAACAGTTAATGGAATTGCAAAATTAGAATCAACATCAATTCAAGGTTTAGGAATTCAACGGATTTATTTTGAAGAAGGAACTGATATTGGATCTGCTATTTCCCAAATTTCAGCAGTATCAGGAACCGTAACAAGAATTATGCCGCCAGGAATAACACCACCCGTTATTTTGAAATTTAATGCTTCCAATGTCCCAGTAGCTCAATTAACTTTATTTAGTAGTAAATTAAAAGAAGAACAAATTTATGATTACGCAACTAATTTTTTAAGAGTTCAACTTTATACTATTCCTGGAATATCATTACCAGCTCCGTATGGAGGCAAACAAAGACAAGTAAACATAGATCTTATTCCAGAACTTTTAGAAGCAAAAAAACTTTCACCGCAAAATATTGTAGACTCTTTACAAGCATCAAACATAATAGTTCCTGCAGGAAATGCAAGAATACATAACTATGAATATAATATTTTAATGAATTCCAGTCCTCTAAGTGTAAATGAATTTAATGACATTCCAATTAAAGTTATTAATGGTGCAACTGTTACTTTGAATAGTGTTGCAAAAATTTCTGATTCATTTGCAGAACAAACAAATATTGTAAGAATAAATGGGCAAAGAGCGTCGTATTTAAATATCTTAAAAAAAGCACAGGCTTCAACACTTAATGTTATTCAATCTATCAAAAATAAATTACCAGAAATTTCAAACTTGGCACCAGCTGAATTAAAAATGCAACTCGATTTTGATCAATCTTTTTTTGTAAAATCAGCAATACAAAATGTTTTGCTTGAAGCTATTATTTCATCCCTCCTTGTTTCAGTTGTTATTTTGCTTTTTTTAGGGAGCTGGAGAAGTGTTATCATTGTTTGTACTTCTATTCCAACTGCTATCTTTTGCTCACTCGTAGTCCTTTATCTTACTGGAAATTCTATTAATATCATGACAATGGGGGGACTTTCTTTAGCAATCGGAATGTTGGTAGACGATGCCACAGTGGCGATTGAAAATATTCACCGCTTACACAAACAAAATAAACCTCTCATATATTCTATAATAGAAGGGTCACGGCAAATAGCTCTTCCAGCTTTATCAGCGACTTTAGTTATTTGTATCGTTTTTTTTCCAATTGTTCTTCTAACAGGCCCTGCAAAATTTTTATTTACTCCATTAGCACTTGCTGTTGTTTCAGCAATGTTAGCTTCGTATATTTTATCAAGAACATTGGTACCATTATTGGCAAAAATGTTATTAGTAAATGAACAAAATCATCAAAATAATATTAATCTTTCAGAAAAATTTAATAACCTATTTTTATTATTTCAAAACAAATTTGGCGAAATATTAAGGGTTTGTCTAAAATATAGAAAATTTGTTTTAATAAATTTCTGTATTTTTTTAATCCTGTCTTCATCTTTAATTTTTCTAGTAGGCACCGACTTTTTTCCTCAAACCGATGCTGGAATAGTAAAGTTACACTATCGTGCTAGGGCAGGAACTAGAATTGAGGAAACAGAAAAACAGGTTCAGATTTTAGAAACAAAAATTAGAGAAATTATTCCAAAAAAAGAATTGCAAACAATTAATTCAATGATTGGAATTCCTGTTAGCTTTAATTTAGCTTTCGTTCAAACAGATAATTATGGTCCTATGGATGCTGAAATTTTAATTTCATTCCAGAAAGAACATGAAAATATTCAAAATTATATGAAAAAAATTAGAAAGATGATTACTAATACTTTTCCAGAATCTGAAGCTTTTTTCCAATCAGCAGATATTGTAAATCAAGTTTTAAATTTTGGATTAAGCGCGCCAATTGATATACAAATAGAATCTCAAAATCTAGATAATTCAATTAAAATAGCAAAAAAATTACTTTCGAATCTTAAATTAATTCCAGGATTAGAAGATATAGCTTTGAAACAAGTTTTAAATTATCCCGGACTTTATTTTAATATCGATAGAATCAAAGCTGCACAAGTAGGAATAAGTCAAAAAGACATTTCTAATAGCCTTCTAATTGCTTTATCTTCAAGCTCACTGATTTCTCCATCTTATTTTCTAAATCCTCAAAATAATGTAAATTATTCAGTGATTGTGAAAACTCCTTTAGAAAAAATATCAAACTTAAATAGTATTTTAAACATTCCTATAGCAAGTAATGGAAACATTTTAGAAAGTAACTTAACCTCAACTTACATGAATCAACTCAATCTAACTCAACAGACTTCCCAAACCATACCTCTAAGAAATTTAAGTACCATCCAAACAATAGAAACAATGACAGGAAACTCTCATTTAAATGTTCAAAGAGTTTTGGATATTTATGGTACACCTGAGGGGCGAGATTTGGGATCGATAATAAAAGATATTGAATATCAAATTAAAAAATTAGGTGAACTTCCAAAAGGAGTTAAAGTTACAATAAATGGTCAAGGAAAAGTAATGCGTGAAGCTTTTTCTACATTAAGTATTGGGCTAATTTTAGCTATTATTCTTGTTTATTTATTAATTGCAGTTCTATTTCAATCATGGCTAGATCCTTTTATTGTCATGGTTGCTGTCCCCGGAGCTCTTTCTGGCATTCTTTGGATCTTATTTTTAACAGGAACAACAATAAATGTGGAATCCTTTATGGGAGCAACCATGGCTGTAGGTATTGCGTCTTCAAATTCTATTTTGTTAGTAAGTTATGCAAATGATCTAAGAATATCAGATAAATTAACTGCCATAGATGCCGCACTTGAATCAGCAAAAACACGATTGCGGCCTGTTTTAATGACGGCAATTGCCATGATTATTGGAATGTTACCTGCCGCACTAGCAATAGGAGAAGGTGGCGAACAGACAGCCCCCTTAGGAAGAGCTGTAATTGGAGGATTAATAGTTGCAACGACTGTAACTTTAATCATTGTTCCCATAATATATTCTCTCTTGAGAAAAGAAATGCCTAAAAAATATTTGCTTGACGAAGAATTGAGAAAGGAAAAAATGATCAAATGAATTTATTCAATAAAGAGCTTAAATTCAAGACTTTTTTACTTATCATTTTATTAACTATTATTTTAATATTTATTATTTTAGTAGCTAATAAGAGTAACAAAATATTAGCTGCAAATTTAGAAAAAAAAGCAGAAAGTGAGAAAGGTTTAAAGGTAAAGGTTATAAAAGTAAGAAAATCTACTTCTGAAAAAGAAATTTCACTTAATGGAGAAACAAAACCATCTCAAAGTGTAACTATTTATACGAAAATTAGTGGATTTCTAAAAAAAATTTATGTTGATAAGGGCGACTATGTAAGCAAAGGTAAAATTCTAGCCACAATAGAATCACCAGTAATTGATGAAGCCTATTTAGGAGCATTATCTAATTTTAAAAATAAAAATCTAATCGCAAAAAGAGCTTTGGAGTTAAGAAAAGAAAATTTAGTTTCAGAGCAAGAAAAGGATCAAGCCGTATCAGATGCGGAAATTGCAAAAGCCCAATTGAATACGCAAAAAATTTTAAAAGATTATGAAATTATTAAAGCCCCTTTCTCTGGCACAATTACAGCGCGTTACGCTGATATAGGTGCTCTTGTCCAAAATGCTGAAAACTCTCAAAACACAGCATTGCCAATTGTAACTCTATCAAACATTGAAAAATTAATAGTAACAATATTTATTGATCAACTTAATGCACCCTTTGTAAAAAAGGGTACAAAAGTAATAATAGAAACCGCAGACAGTATTAAAATTGAAGGATTTATCTCTCGAGTTACTGATAATTTAGACCCCAAAACAAAAATGATGCTTGCAGAAATAGATATTACAAATGAAAATAAAAAAATTCTATCTGGCAGTTTTGTTAAGGTACTTATATTTACAAAAACACAAGTTAATTACATCCTTCCAGTTGAATGTTTAATCATTCAAAATGACAAAAAATTTATTGCTTCTATTGATGAAAAAAGCAAAGCAAAGTTCAAAGAAATTAATGTAACTAGCAATGATGGAAAAAACATTTTTTTCACAGGAGAAATTAGTGAAGATGAATACTTCATATTAACTCCTACTATAAATCTAAAAGAAGGAAATCAAGTGCAACCTTTAATTCAATATTAATATTGGGGAAAAATTGATTTTTGTTAAACATACTAAAAAAATTATATACTTTTTTTTAACCTTTTGTAAATTGATACCAGTAATTGCAATTGAGTTGGAATCATATTTAACAAAATTACCAACTAGTTATATCGAATTGAGTTTAGAAAAATGTATTAATCTAGGATTACAAAATAGCATTAGTATTTTAAGGAACAAAAGCAATCTGGAACTTACTGGTTATGATATCCTAAAAAGTTATGGAAATTTTTTACCAAATTTAGCACTACAACTAGGAAATAATTATACCTATGGAAATTCTTACTTAACCACGACTTCACCTACTTACGTTAATACAGCCGGTTTTTTTGGAAATTTTACTATTTCAAGTACATTAAATATATTTAATGGATTTGCTGATATTACTAATTTAAATTCAATTATTACAAAAAAAGATTCGGAAAATTTTACTTTTGAAAAAGCGAAACAAATAATAATTATTGATATTATCCAAAATTATTTGCAAATTACTCTTGACAATAATATGATAGAAATTGCTACACAAAATTTACAGGAATACCAAACCAGAGAAAAATTGTTATTAGCTCAAACAAATTTAGGAGCAAAAAGTATTGCTGACTTATATTTACAACAAGCACAAACCAGTTTAGCCGAATCAAATTTAAATAGTCTTAAAAATAAAATACGAAATGATGAAATATTATTACTAAAAAAAATAAGATTAGATTATCAAAAAAATTACAAATTTATTCCTGTAAAATTTGAAGATGTACTACAAGATACAAATCAAATTACAGAAAGCAATTTGATTAAGATTGCTTTAAATAAAAGATCTGATCTAAAATCAATCCAAGCTTTAAAAAAAGTTTCTGAATTGGAAATTGAAACCGCTAAATCTTCATATTATCCAAAAATCGATTTTACCGTGTCTGCAATATCAAATGCAGCTTATGTGAATAGTCAAATTGTAAATGGTTCAAATATACCTTATTCATCTCAAGACCCCTATCAAAAACAATTTTTAAGTAACTTTAAATATCAATTTTTATTAAATCTAAATTGGATTATTTTTGACAAGTTGATTTCCTATTCAAATGAAAATCAAGCTATACAAAAATATTCGCAAAGTAAAAATGAGGAAATAGAAGAACAACAAAAAATAATTAGTGAAGTAAGAACTGAATTTGGAAACTATAGACTTGCCTTACAAGAGTTAGATTCTACAGCAAAAGTATTATTAGCATCAAAAAAAGCATATCAAGTAATGAGTGGAAGATATAAAGTAGGTTCAGCAAGTTTTATAGATCTGATTACTTCTCAAAGCACACTTGAGCAAGCAGAATACAATAGATCAAAATCACTAATAAACTTTTTAATGCAAAAGTGGAACTTAAAATTTATAACCGGAGATCTGCAAAATTAAAAAGTCCTTACTTAAAAAGAACAATTCAAGAAGGACTTCTAACTTTAATTAATTTAAATTCATTCCAGGTTCTTGATTACCACCTTCAGTTGACTCTGAAGAAGCTTTCTTTGATTTCCTTGTTCTAGTTTTTTTCTTTAATTTATCAAGTTTGCTTGGACGACCGCGTTTTTTAGCTGTTTTTGTACCAGCCTTTTTTGGACGACCGCGTTTAGCTGTTTTTCTTTTTGCTGTAGTCTTCTTTTTAGTAGTTTTTTTAGTTGTCTTTTTTGCTGTTTTTCTTTTTGTAGTTTTCCTCTTAGTAGTCTTTTTACCAGCTACCTTCTTTTTCTTTGTTCCTGTTTTTCTAGTTGACTTTTTGCGAGTCGCTTTTTTTGCTCCAGTTTTTTTTGCAGTTGACTTTCTAGTTTTTTTAACAACCATAAAATTCCCTTTCATTTAAAGTAAATTAATATTAATTTAACTTTAGCAGTAATCATAAAAGAAAGATAGTCATTAAAGTCAAATCATTGACTTTAAATTAATTTTTATTTTTATATTCTGATGAAAACAAAATTTTTATTTTTCTATTTTTAAAAAATAATTACAAAAATAACTGCTAAAAAAAATTATTTTCTTAGGTAATGACAATTATATCCATTCGGATTTTTCTTTAGATATTTCTGATGATATTCTTCTGCTAAATAAAATTTCACAAAAGGAACAATTTCTGTAACAATAGGTTTTACCCATTTTTTTGAAACTGTTAGTTTTTCTTTTATGTCCTCAGCATTTTTTTTCTGTGTTTCGTTGTGATAAAAAATTGCTGATCTATATTGTGTACCTTTATCATTCCCTTGTTGATTTAAAGTAGTTGGATCATGGAGTCTAAAAAAATACTCCAAAATTTTCTCAAAAGAAATCTTTTCAGGTAAAAATTCGATTTGGATAGCCTCTGCATGTCCTGTTGTTCCTAATTTAACAAGTTCGTAAGTAGGTTTTTCAATTATTCCACCAGTATATCCAACCCTAGAGGAAACAACTCCATCTAACTTTGAAAATAACTCTTCTACACCCCAAAAACATCCACCAGCCAGAGTTGCTAATTCTGTTGTCATTTATTCCTCCTCAAAAAAAATATTCAGCTAATTATGTTTTATGCCAATTAACCTTATTTTCAAATTTTTAATTTCCTAAAAGTAAACTTTCAAAAAAAATAGATTCGTAGAGTTATGCATTTTGAAGGTGATGTACAAATGAACTTACAGGAAAAGGGACTTTTCATTAAACTCTTAAATTTATTTTTTTTTAGGATAGTTAAAATAGAAGAAAGGGAAAAGCAAAGTATGGAAATACTTTCAAATTTTACTTAGTAATAGTTTCATTATCTATTTTATTAACAAACTGCTGCTGAATAGCTTTTTTAAGATCATTTTGAGATTCTCTTTGAGAGAATCGTTTCATTTCTTCCATAATAAAATGTTTAGTTTGATATTGAGGATCTTTTAATACAACTTGTTTTCCTAACCTATTACTTAGGTTAAATACTAAAGGTGCTTTTAAGTTAGCACTCATTTTCTTTGGATCCATCGGTATAGTAACAATAACAGAGATAACAGCTTCGTTAGGATTTGAAAGCTTTAACGAAGCAACTTCTTCTTCTGTAACCTCAACCATATAGTCTGGACGAAAAGATAGAGGACTGATAACGATAAATGCCATCGCTGAATCAGTTACCGATTGAAGCCATTTAAATGGTGAATCTTGATCATGATCTAATAATACAAACTGATTCAATTCAGGAAAACCAATCAGACCTTCAGGTAAGGTGATTATATCTTTTTCATTAATTTCTACTTCTCCAAAACGCGAGGTATTTATTTTCAAGGTCACCCTCCTCAAATTTCTATAGTCTTCTCATTATTTAGGTTAAGTGAGCAAAATAAATTCTGCAATAAGTTTAGATTTTTTTATTGACGTGTCAAAATATCTTTAGGTGTATTAGCAGTAATTAAATATTCAAATGCAAAAATTATTTTATATTTTGGTATGTTAGGTGTACTGCCGGGATTCATTCCCCGTATATTAGACTGTCCATAAACATCAGCGGATTCATACCTATAATCAATGAAAGTTTTAATTTGTTCATTAAACTTATAGCTTAAACCAGTATGAAAAGAACTGATTTGAAATCCAGGAAAATAATTTGCAGATATTGCAGATGGAGGAACAGAATTTTGTTCTGCAAAAAATTTATAAAAAGCAAGAAGTAAATTTAACTGACCAAATTTAAAATTTTGTTCAAAACCAAACATTTTTCCAAATGAATAATTTGCTGAGATTAAATTATTCCAATATTTTGCATTAATATTTGTTTGAAAAAAATTATTTCCCAAACTTAGTGAGCCCGAATATGTTAACAATCTATATTGCTGATCATAATTAGTTACAGGATTTTCAATATATTGCTCTCTACCAAAAGTTAATGAACTTAATGTATAATCAGGATCTGAAAAATAATCATAAAAGGTTCTCATACTAACAGAAAGAAGAAAATTTTCAAAATCATATCGATAATTTAAATCTCCTTCAACCCTTGTTCTTTCAATATCAGTAGAAGTCGATTTATTAGATCTGGAAGAATATACCGAAAGAAGATCATGGCGTGCTAGAAAATTTAAAGAGAATGGTTTTGTCTCAACAAGATCTATTTTTGTGAACACCGATTGATAAGGCCAACTTTTTGGGGTAAGCTCATCTATTTCATCAGGAAATCTTCCAAATTTAAATTGCAGCTGGCTAAAAATTTGATACTTTAACCAAATTTCACTTACTTGTGAAAAGTCGTAGTCTCTCAATGGTATTTCTATGAAACCATCTTCTTCACGGGTAGGTGACTGGGTCATAATTTTTACTTTTGCTTCTAATTTATTAAAATTATGAATTGGATAAAATAAAAAAGTTAAACTTGATTGCAATAAATTAGGATGATGTTGATTCATATACAAAGCATTCCCAAACCCGAGAGAATACAAAATTTGCCAATCTGGTAAATTTTCTTTTTCCTCAAATTGCTGGAATGCATATGCTCTTGAATTATTCCAATTCTGAATTTGCCAAATTAAAGAAATAACAATTAAATACCGACACGTTAGAAAGATAATTCGACTAATAGGAATAAGAAGCTTTAACATATGCCGATCTTAGAAGACCTCAATAAAAGAAAAAAAGAAATAGAATCTACTCTTGAATCGTTACATGAACTGATCGACAGACGTAATGCATTTCTTGCAAGTGTTGAACGCTTGGCATTTAATAGAGTTGTGACAAAAAAACGCACTTTACTTAATTTGAGCAGCAAAGGCAGCAATGTTAATTTTATGAAAAGATCGACAAAATCAACTGATCTTGAAATGAAAAATAGCAGAAAATGTCTTTTTTATTTACATGCAAGAAAAAGATACTTAACTAAGCTTTTAAATGAAATAATTGCACGTATTGATGACTTGCAAAGTACCAATGATGATTTTGTTCCCAAAGAATCCAGCTAGAATATTTTTCCTATTTACAATTAAATAAACATAAAATAAATTATTCCTAACAGTAATATAATATTTAAGGAAAATATTTCCTACTATTTTGAGAAAATTGAATGAATATGTTAGATATTCTAAAAAATACTAAAAAAAATATTCGTAGATTTATTATTATTTTTATTTTCATTTTAATACTTTTGACTGCATTGATTATTGTAATAAATTTTTTAAGCACAAATGGTTCACAGAAGAAAAACGAATATGTACCAACTATGAAGCAAAACAAAAAATTAAATGCAAAAAATATGGTGCTTGTTCAAACTACTGAAGTAAAACAAAAAGATGTGCCCATTTATCTCAGTGCCATTGGAACTGTTACTGCTTTAGATAGCGTAACTGTGAAAACTCAAATTAATGGAGAACTAACTAAAGTAAATTTCAAAGAAGGTCAATTTGTCAAAAAAGGAGAAATTCTTGCTGAAATAGATGATAGAACTTATAAAGCTCAATTTCTTCAGTATCAAGGACAACTAAATAGAGATCTAGCACTACTAAATAATGCAGTAACAGATCTGAGACGTTATAAAAATTTATATCCTGCTGGGAGTATTTCCAAACAAACATTAGATACTCAAAAATCTTTGGTTAAGCAGTATGAAGGAATAGTTGAATATGATAAAGGTCAATTAGAAGCAATTAAAATTAATTTAAATAATTGCAAAATTTCCTCTCCGATATCAGGAAAAGCTGGATTAAGACAGATTAATCCGGGAAATTATGTGCAAATAAATGATCAAAGTGGAATTGTAGTAATAAACAAATTGCAACCAATTTCAGTTTTATTTTCTTTATCTCAAGAATATCTTCCTAAACTTACAGAAAAATTTACAGATACAAATCCTTTAAAAGTTCTCGCTTTTGATAAAGAAAATAAAGAACTTATAGCAGAAGGAAAATTGAATACTATTGATAATCAAATAGACACAACAACTGGTACTATAAAACTAAGAGCTGAATTCGAAAATAGCAATTTAAATTTATTTCCAAATCAATTTGTAAACATTAAACTTTTATTACAGGTTGAAAAAAATGCACTTACAATTCCAATATCTGCAGTACAACATGGGAAAAACGGGGACTATGTATATTTAAAAGAACAAAACAAGGCTAAATACAAAAAAATAGTTACTGGGGATATGGATCAAGACAATATATTAATAAAAGAAGGATTAAAATTAGGTGAAATTGTTATAACTGATGGACTTGATAAACTTACTGATGGAGCTGATCTTCTTCAATGATCAATATTTCAGATCCATTTATAAAACGACCTATTGCAACTACACTTATTATGTGTGCAGTTTTTTTAGTAGGTATATTAGCTTATAAATTAATTCCAGTTGCTGCTTTACCTGAAGTTGATTATCCTACTATCCAAGTTAAAACTTTATATCCAGGTGCAAGTTCCATTGTTGTTACCTCGTCAATTACAGCACCACTTGAGAAACAATTTGGACAAATGAGTGGACTAAAATTAATGACATCTTCCAGTGGAGATGGATTATCTTTAATTAACCTTCAATTTGATTTGGCAATGAATTTAGATATTGCTGTTCAAGAAGTTCAAGCAGCGATAAACACAAGCTCAAACTTATTGCCACAAGATATCCCAAGTCCACCAATTTACTATAAAGTGAATCCTGCAGATACACCTATTATGACCCTATCATTTACCTCAGACACTTATACTCTACCAGAAATACATGAACTTATTGAAACAAGATACGTACCAAAATTATCAGAAATTCCTGGTGTTGGACTTGTAACAATAAATGGAGGGCAAAAACCAGCAATTCGTATTCAAGTAAATCCTACAGCAATAGCAGGATACAATTTAAATATTGATGATATTAGAAATGCTATATTAGCTTCAAACGTTAATTTAGCAAAAGGAAACATTGATGGTAACAGAGTATCTTTCACCATCAATGCAAATGATCAATTACTCGATATAAATTCTTACAAAAATTTGATAGTGTCATACAGAAATAATTCTCCAATTTATTTAAAAGATTTAGCTAATATAGAAAGTTCGTCAGAAAATATACGTCTGGCAGCATGGAAAAACTTAACACCAGCACTTATCTTAAATATTCAAAAACAACCCACATCCAATGTTATTGATGTGGTAAATAGAATAGAAAAACTTCTGCCAATTTTACAAGTGAATATTCCGAAAGATATTAAAATTGAAATTTTAAATGATCGGACTCAATCTATAAGAAATTCTGTTAGCGACGCTCAATTTGAACTTTTTCTTGCTGTAATTTTAGTTGTTCTAATTATTTACGTTTTTTTAAATGATCTTAAAACAACTCTAATTCCAAGCGTTTGTGTACCATTATCACTAATTGGTACCTTTTCAGTAATGTATATGCTAAATTTTAGCTTAAATAATTTAACTATTATGGCTCTTACTATAGCCACAGGTTTTGTTGTCGATGATGCTATAGTAATGATTGAAAATATTTCACGATATGTTGAATTAGGAGAAACAAAGATAAATGCAGCTTTGAAAGGTTCCGCCCAAATAGGATTTACAATAATATCTCTTACTGTTTCATTAATTGCAGTTTTAATACCTTTGCTATTTATGGGTGATATCATTGGTAGATTATTTCGTGAATTTTCTATTACATTGGCTGTTTCAATACTTATATCAGCGTTTATATCTCTTACATTAACTCCTATGCTTTGCCGTTTCTTTATCAATGATAATCATATTAAAAAAGATAACAAGTTAAATAAATTTCTTAAATCAATGATTGATAAATTGATATTTAATTACTCTATTACTTTAAAAATAATATTAAATAATCAAAAAACTGTATTATTAATATCTATATTAACTTTTTTTGCAACAATAATGCAATACTATTTTATCCCAAAAAACTTTTTCCCTCAACAAGATATTTCATTAATTCAAGGAATAACCGAATCTTCTGAAAGTATCTCATTTACAAATATGCTTGAAAAACAAAAACTTATTGTTAATGAAATTTTACAAGACGAAGCTGTATTAAATGTTTCTTCTTATATTGGAGTTGATGGCAATAATTATTCAATTAATAATGGAAGATTACTTATTCGATTAAAAGACAATGAATTAAGAAAAGAAAAAATAAATACAATAATTGAAAGGATACAAAATAGTGTTCAAAAAATAAAAGATATTTCTTTATATATGCAAGCTGTTCAAGATATTAATATTGACAATCGGGTTAGTAAAACTCAATATCAATTTAGTCTATCATCACCATCTCTTACTGAGGTTGATAAATGGACAAAAATACTTGTAAGTGAATTAACTCATTCTGAAAATTTAAAAGATATCAACCATGATTTACAAAATAATGGTTTACAACTAAAAATAGAAATTGATAGAAATTCTGCTGCACGTTTCGGAATAACAACAAATATGATCGATACAGCTTTATATAATGCATTTGGACAAAGACAAATTTCAACAATATATACTCAATCTAACCAATATCATGTCATTTTAGAAGTTAATCCTTCTTTAGACATTAATGCAAACAATATATTAAATAAAATATTTATTTTATCGAATAATAAGATAAGTATTCCATTATCTGCTTTTACAAAAGTGAGTTATGATACAGAACCACTTGTAATTAATAAACAAGAACAGTTTCCTGTTGCAACTATATCTTTCAATTTAATTTCAGGTCATTCGCTTGAACAAGCTGTTAATGATATTGAAGAAGCAAAATTAAAAATTAATTTACCCAAAAGTATAGAAACAAGATTTGAAGGAGCTACACAAAGTTTTCAAAATTCTTTAAAAAATCAAATTTACTTAATTATAGCCGCTATTATTGTTGTTTATATTATTTTAGGAATATTGTATGAAAGTTATATTCATCCGATTACTATTATTTCCACACTGCCTTCTGCAGGAATGGGAGCTTTGTTCTCCTTACAATTAACTAAACAAAATTTTGATATTATTTCGCTAATAGGTATTATTTTGTTAATAGGGATTGTGAAAAAAAATGCAATAATGATGATTGATTTTGCATTAGAATTAGAAAGAAAAGAAAAGAAGAAACCAATAGAAGCTATTTATGAAGCCTGTTTATTAAGATTTAGACCAATACTAATGACTACTTTAGCTGCATTATTAAGTGCTATTCCATTAGCTTTCGGAACAGGAATGGGATCAGAATTAAGACGACCATTAGGTATTTCTATTATTGGAGGACTTATTGTAAGTCAATTACTAACTCTTTATACAACACCTGTTATATACTTATTTTTCTCTAAATTATTTTCTGAAAAAAAGAAAAATATAATTCAGAAAGAATCTAATTTATCTTTTCGTGAGGATCATTAATGCATAGTTTATCCTCACCATTTATTAATCGACCAATAGCAACCTCTTTAATAGCTTTACTTATTATTTTAGTTGGAATTCTTGCTTTTAATTTATTACCAGTTTCACAATTACCTCAGATTGAATTTCCTACAATATCTGTGCAGGCAAATCTCCCGGGAGCAAGCCCAGATGTGATGGCTACTTCTGTCGCAACTCCCTTGGAACACTATATCGGAAAAATTTCTGGAATAACAGAAATGACTTCTAGTAGTTCCTTAGGAAAGACAAATATAGTTATTCAGTTTGATTTAAACCGAGATATTAATGCCGCTGCTAATGAAGTTCAAGCGGCTATAGATCAGGCACTACCATCTTTGCCAGCAGAAATGCCAAATCGTCCTACATACCGAAAAGTAAATCCTGCAGATGCACCTATTATGATTCTCGCATTAACTTCTACTGAGCATACAAAAGGTCAAATGTATGATATTGCTACAAATATTTTGCAACAAAAAATTTCACAGGCCAAAGGAGTTGGACAAGTAATTGTTGGTGGTAGTTCATTACCAAGCGTTAGAATTGAAGCAAACCCTTTTTTGTTGAATAATTATGGATTAACTATTGACGATATTAAAAATACAATTCAAAATTCAAATCAAAATTCACCAAAAGGGCAATTATCAAATTTATTTCACACTTATTACATAGCAACAAATGATCAATTGCATTATTCTGAACAGTATAAGCCACTGATTATTAGTATTAATAACGGAAGTGTCATTACTTTAAAAGATGTTGCTGAAGTTAAAGATTCTGTGGAAGATATTAAAAATACAGGCTTGGCTGATAATAAACCAGCTGTTTTATTGATTATATTTAAAGAACCAGGAGTTAACGTTATAGAAACTGTAGATGGAATTAAAGGATTAATTCCTCAACTTTCAGCTTATATTTCTGCTGACATGCAACTTACCGTTATGATGGATAGAACATCAACTATACGCGCATCACTAATTGATATTGAAAAAACATTACTTATTTCTATTGCTTTAGTGATTTGTGTGGTTTTTTTATTTTTAAAAAATATTTATACGACAATTATTCCAAGTATTGTTGTACCTATTTCAATCTTAGGTACATTTGCAGTAATGTATTTACTAAATTTCAGTTTAGATAATTTGTCTATCATGGCTTTAACAATTTCTACCGGATTTGTTGTAGATGATGCAATAGTTGTTATTGAAAATATAACTCGCTACCTTGAAAAAGGTTTTTCTCCGCTAAAAGCGTCTTTAATTGGAGCCAAAGAAGTTGGATTTACAGTTCTTTCAATGAGTGTTTCGTTAATAGCAGTTTTTATTCCAATTTTACTTATGGGAGGAATTGTTGGAAGATTATTTCGAGAATTTGCAGTTACTCTATCTATTGCTATTCTAGTATCATTACTTGTTTCTTTAACAATTACTCCATCTATGTGTTCTAAAATTTTAAAACCTGACAAAGAAAGAAAACAAGAAAAAAATGTTGCAAATTCTTATTATGCTGCATCATTGCAGTGGGCAATAAAACATAGCAAATTTATGTTAACTGTTCTCATCTGTATAGTTATCTTAAATATTTACTTTTATATTAAAATACCCAAAGGGTTTTTCCCCCAACAAGATACTGGCAGAATAATGGGGTTTGCTCTCACCGATCAAAATACATCTTTTAAAAATATGGAAAAAAAATTTGGAGAAGTAATTGAAGTATTGAAATCAGATGAAAACATTGAACATGTTGTCGGATATGTAGGAGGGGGTTCAGTTAATTCAGGAAATATATTTATTAGTTTAAAATCTCAATCTAACCGGAAATTAACCGCAGATGAGGTTATTGGTGTTTTAAGAAAAAAACTCATAAAAATACCTGGAATCTCTGTTTTTCTTTTGGCAGCACAAGATATTATGATTGGTGGAAGACAGGGCGGTGCACAATTCCAATATTCTATTTCTGCAGCAAATATCAAAGAATTAAATAAATGGGGAGATTACTTAATTCAAGAACTTAGTAAAATTCCAATTATAGCTGATGTAAACAGTGATCAAAAAGATAAAGGAATTGAAACCTATATATCTATTGAACATGAGACAGCAAAAAAAATTGGAATTTCACCATTACTAATAGATAATGCCCTATATGATTCTCTTGGCCAAAGACAAATTTCGGTAATTTATAAGGACTTAAACCAATATCATGTCGTCTTAGAAACAGATCCAAAATTTACAAATTCACCAAATTTTCTTAATGTTTTATATTTAAAAAATAATAATAAGCAAATTGTTCCTTTAAATGCAGCTGCAAGTTTTGAAACAAAGAAAGCAATTCTTTCTATAAGTCATCAAAGTCAATTTCCTTCTATAACTTTATCTTTCAATTTAATCCCTGGAACAGCACTGGGAGAAGCAGTCAATAAAGTGAGTGATAAAGTATCAGAATTAAATTTACCCTCTAATCTATCAGCTTCATTCCAAGGTACTGCTAAAGTGTTTCAAGCAACTCTTGCGAATCAACCAACATTAATTCTAGCAGCAATCCTTACAGTTTATATTGTACTAGGAATTCTATATGAAAATTTAATTCATCCAATTACTATTATTTCTACTTTACCTTCAGCTGGTTTAGGGGCATTACTTGCTTTATATTTCACTAAAACTGATCTTTCATTAATTGCTTTTGTAGGCATCATACTTTTAATTGGTATCGTAAAGAAAAATGCAATCATGATGATAGATTTTGCTATTACCTTGCAAAAAAATCAAAATTATCCAGCTGATAAAGCTATTTTTGAAGCAGCAATTCTTAGATTAAGACCAATTATGATGACTTCCTTTGCTGCATTACTAGGTGCTGTTCCTTTAGCTTTTGATCATGGAGTAGGCTCTGAATATAGAAAACCATTAGGGATCTCAATTATTGGCGGTTTACTCATTAGTCAATTACTAACACTTTACACTACTCCTATAGTTTTTCTTTATTTTGAAAAAATAGCTTCTTGGCTAAGAGGAAAAAAGTTAAAAGGAAAAGTTTATGAAGCTAAATCAAATTACTAAAATTGGAATTTTATCTTTTTTCTTTTTCACCAAATGTACAGTTGGTCCAGACTATCAAAAAATTGTAACTGATAGACCTGAATTTTTTAAAGAAACAAAAAGCGGTAATTGGAAAACAGCAGAACCTAAAGATGATATTTTCAAAGGTAAATGGTGGGAAATTTATAATGATCCTTATCTAAATGAACTAGAAGAGCAAATAGAAACTACCAACCATAATATTTTAGCTAGCATTGCACAAATGGATCAAGCTCAGGCTCTTTTAGGACAAAGTAAAAGTAATTACTTTCCCACAATTGGAGCAAATTCAGGAATAACACGTCAAAGACAAGGATCAGGTTATTCACAAAATCCAACAGAAACAACAAATTATTCAGTAAATTTAAATGCAACATGGATTCCTGATCTTTGGGGAAATATAAGGAGATCTGTAGAAGCTAATGAAGCAGCTTTTCAAGCTAGTGAAGCGCAAGTTGAAAATATAAAATTATCTGTCCATGCATCGCTAGCGCAATATTATTTTCAACTTAGAACAGTAGATAAAAATCAAGTTATTCTAAATGAAATTGCAGAATGCACAAAAAGACAATTAGAAATGATTTATAGAAGTAAAGAATTAGGGACTGCTAATTCTATTGAGGTACAAAAACTAGAATCTCAATATGATTTAGCCAAACTTAATGCCGAAGATAACTCTATTTTGCGAGAACAATATGAACATGCAATTGCAATAATATTAGGAAAATCTCCGGCGGAATTCTCTTTAGAAATTAAAAATACTAATATTCAAATCCCAATTTTACCTATGGTTTTACCATCAGAGTTACTAGAAAGAAGACCGGATATTGCACAAGCTGAACGCCTTGTTGCACAAGCTAATGCACAAATTGGTATTGCGAAAGCTGCTTATTTTCCTAATTTAAATTTAAGTTCGAATGTTGGTTATTCTAGTAATGATATTTCTAATTTATTTACTTTACCTACTCTTATTTGGTCTGTTGGAGCAAGTTTAGCTGAAACAATTTTCGACGCTGGTTCAAGGAAAGATAAAGTTGAAGCAGCTGAGGCTAATTACAGAGCTGTTGTTAATCAATACAAACAAACGGTATTACAAGCTCTTCAAAATGTTGAAGATAATTTAAGTGCATTTAATCACTTGAAAAGTGAAGAACTTTTTCAGTTCAATTCAATGAACAAAATTGAATCTATTTATAATTTAAGTAATGAACAATTTGAACAGGGAATAATAAATAATATAGATTTACTAACCGCTAAAATAAATTTGCAAAATAGTAAAAAATCATTAAATGATTTAATCAATAAAAGAGTTTTAAATTCTGTTAATCTTATCGCATCTTTGGGAGGTGGTTGGAAACAATTTTTTATGAAGTGACTAAACTTTAAGATAACTGTAAAAAAAGTAAAAGCTTAAAATCCCTATAAAAATAGAAATTGTAGCATTTCTTTTCCATACAAAAAAAAGAATAACTGGAATTGCAGCTAAAAAACTTGAAAATACAAAAGATCTTTGAATATGCTCTTCAAAAAGACCAGCCGAATACAAAAATAAAATAATCATAATTCCTGGTGGCAATTTTTTCCCAAAACTTAACATAAAATCATTTTGAATAATTTTTTTGGGTAATATAAAAGGTACTATTCTTAATAAAAAGGTAATGACTGCGATGACGGAAATTAAAATTAGCAACTCAGTTAATGACATGTTTTTTCCCATAAATTTTATACCATTCATAAATAAGCATAAAAATGAAGTAAAGAACTACTGCGAGCAATAAATTTCTTTTGAAGCAAAAAAAAGAAATAAAGAAACAGATTGTTCCCAATATGACAGACATATAATATTTCGATGAAATTAAACCATCCAATGCCATAATTAGAAAAAGAGCCGTTAAAGCATAAACTAAAAATTCAGTATCAAAATGTCCCATAAGAGAGTAGCAGTATACACCTAGAAAAGTTCCAAAAACCCAATAAAAATGACTTAAAAAAGAAATATAAAAACTATATGTATTGTTATAAGCTTTAGGATTGTTTGCAAGTAACGCATAAGACTCATCTGTTAAAGCAGAAACCATATAAGTTTTTAATAAAACATTTGTTTTAAATTTATCAAGGAATGAAAACCCATAAAATACATGCCGTAAATTAACTATAGCAGTTAAATAAACAATACTCCAAAATGAACTATTTGCTATAAGCATACTTACTAAAATAAATTGAGATGCTCCTGCATATATAAACAAACTAATTAAAGGAGCAATAAACCAGGGATAACTTAATTTTTGACAGACTATTCCAAATGAAAGCCCAATCGGGATATAACCCGTCATGGCAGGAATACTATCTATAAAAGCTTCTTTAATAGGGCTTTTCTGAAAATTATATTCCATTATTCTAATTCCTATTATTATTTTTCCTGAAACAAACTAAATGGGTACCTGAGTTATAAAAACTACCCTTTGATGTTGAATAAATTCTTTCATGTAGTATGATTTCAAAATCATTTTCAATAGCCATTGATATTAAATTTTCTACACTTGTTTTACACTCTACTTCATAATCTAAACCAGCAACTAATGCTTGTAGTTCTAAAAATGATAATCGATAATAAGCTATAAAAGAGTTAGAAATATTGAAGTTATTTTTAAGTAGATCACTCATTCCTATAAGTAACTCTCTACACATAATTTCTGCTTCTGAAACTTTTCCGCTCAAAGCCAAAATATTAATTTTTGGAAACATCTTATGAGATAATTTTATTAATTGTATTTCATCATCGGTACAATTTTTTGGTATTTCATTAATTTGAGGAGCTAATTTTAAAATATCAATGATATATCCAAGATGATGTTTAATTATATTTTCATATCTTTCTATTTTTGTTTTAAATGGTGATAAAAATTCATCAGAAATCAATAAATATCCTCCATTTGCTAAAATTTTGTTTGCATGCTGAAATAAAAAATGTGTATTAAAATGATGGGAAGCACCAATCGAAATTGCTAAATTTAAGGTTTTACTTGGGTAGTAATCAAAAAAACCTTTTAAAAAAGGATGTACAAAGTGATTATCTTTAAATCTTTCCTTTAAATATGTGAAAGCTGTTGGACTTGGTTCAATTAAATCAACTTGAGCATAAGAATCTAAAAGTTCTAGTAACATTTGGATGGCGGTTCCAGGACCAGAGCCAATATCAATAAAATAATTAGTGTCTACATTGTTTTTTAGTAAAAATTTATAAATACTTATAACTTGATATGCATAAGCGGGATGCACCGCTTCAAAAAAATTATATGAATTAACATCGATTTTATTTTCAAATAAATTCCATTCATCCGGATTAGCATATACAGATGTTAAAAGTTTTTCATTCTCATTTTTTATAAAATTTGGAGCGTTAAATTTTCTTTTTTTAATACTATTGAATTCACTTATTAATGTTTGTTTCAAATATGACAATGGAGTTAAGTTCTTTAAATAAATTTCTATATCGCTTAATAATCTATTTTCATAATTTAAATTATGATTAAGAAATGAATATATTTCTATATGATTTTCATCCGTAATATTAATTAAATAATTAATTTTCCAAATAAATTCATTGCGATTAAAAAAATTGTTTACGCAATTCATAAGAACAGTATATTCAATTGTTGATTTCATTACTAGGATATAACTACAATCAATACCATTTTGAATTTCAATCCATTTTTTTTCTAAAGTTTGTAATAAAAACTCACTACTCTCAAGATTTTCTATTATTAATTTATTTTCTTCAAACAGATCCTTCTGCATTAAAAAATCCTTCTATTATCAATATTAATAAATTTAAATTACCAAATTTTAATAGCATATCTCGTAATATAAATATGACAACTATTATTTAAATGAATCATTCTTAAAATGAACGAAAATCAATAACGGGATAGCATCGAATTTCATATTAATCAAATTTTAAAAAAAATAAATTAAAAAAGATTACCAACTTAATTATTATGATTTTTTTTGCTTACCAATAAAAAAGAATTAAAAAAAGAATTACATTAGTATCAACAATAATTTAAATTACTTTTCATTCGTAGAAAGTTGATCAAGTAAATCTTTAACAGTCATTCTAGATACCCCCAAGCTTCTTAGAGATGACGAAACAACATTTAGGATTGATTTTTCTAAATCAAATATTTTTTGTTCACCAATAAGTTTGTAAACCGGCTGATGGGCATCTACTAAAGCTATAGCGTCTGAACCTAATTCAGTCTTAAGATAATCAACGCTAGGATGAACATTTTCTATATAAAATTGATAACGACTAAGTAAAGAAGTTTCATCATCATCCGCTCTTCCTCTTTTAGTTGCTCTTGACAACATTTCTTGTTTACTAATACTTAAATGTAATACTTTAATAACTGGAATATTAAATCTTCTTAGAAATGCTATTAAATGTTGAGCTGCTTTCACTGTTCTAGGATAGCCATCAAGAATAAATGGATTTACTTTAAAACTTGAATTGTGTTCTATATGTGCAACAATAAAGTCTTGTGTCCAACGATTTGGAACAAGTAATCCATTCATAGTACAAAATTCCAGCCACTCTAGCTGACTAGTAAATTTATCCATATCTTGTCTTTTAAAATAGACTTGCATTTCAGGTAAATAATTTAAAACTTTTTTAGTCAATTCTTCAGTTGTATCTACGCAATCAAAAATATTCGAATCTGCTGAAAGTTTATAATTTTCTGCTAAGAGTTTAGCATAACTTTTATCATTCTTTGCTTTTTGAAAAGTATTTCTTAATATTTCACCCATAGAAAGATGTGCATCTTGCGGTATTGACATAACTTTAGAAAGCGCCGATGCCACCTCTCCTTTTCCGCAACTAGATGGTCCAGTTAATATCAAAACTCCCGGTCCTCTTAATGAAACACGCTCTACTTTAATCTTTGATTCAAGTTCATAAGCTACACGATTCAAACTCATAGATAATCCTATAATAAAATTTCGTCTGGTATATTATTTTGTTTTAATTGTTTTAAAATTCCTCTTAGCAGTTCTTCTTCATGCTGTTCTGCGGGATATAAAGGTGCTCGCAAAATATTTTCACACTCACCTAAATAAGCGAGCATTCCTTTCACACCTATAGGATTAGGAAGAGCAAAAATTCCATTGTTTATACAGTAAGAAGACAAATGTAATTTTTGTGCTTCCTTAATATTCCCATTAAAAAAACTATCCTTAATTTTTAAGAGGGTTTTTGGAATAATGTGAGAAGTAACAGAAATAACTCCATCTGCACCGCACATTAATGCAGGAGCGTATGTAGCATCATCGCCTGACAATATTCTTACATCACTTTTTTTATTTAAGTTTAATATATTTCTCATTTCAACAATTGAGTTAACATTTCCAGCTGCTTCTTTGATTGCAACTATATTTGAATTTTCTTCAACTATCTTAGCTAATGTATTTGGGAGAATGGTAATTCCTGTCCTGCCTGGCACATTGTAGATACAAATTGCTGTATCTTTAAGTAATTTAGAAACTTCTGAATAATGTTTAACTAAACAGGATTGGCTTGGTTTATTGTAGTAAGGAGTTACAAGCATTATTCCATTTGCCTTATTTCTATTTTTTCCCAAAATATTTGCAAATTTTATGCTTTTTTCTATGGTAGATTTAGTGTAATTTGTACCTGTTCCAACATAGATATGAAAAGAATCTTCTTGATAATTTAGAGCTTTTAGCACCAAAGCTTCAGACTCTTGATCAGATAAAGTAACATTTTCACCAGTGGTTCCTAAAACTACAATTCCATTAATTCCAGATTTTTTTTGCTTTAGTATTATTTTTTCAAAAGAATTAAAATCTATTTCACCGGTGGGCAAAAATGGGGTAATGATGGCGGTCATAACGCCTGAAAAAGGTAAGTGACTCAAGAGGTTCTCCTTCAAGTAAAATGATTGAGATTCGCTGCAGAGAATAGCTTTCTTACCTTCAGTGCGCAAGAAATCTTCGCTGAACTTATTGACCTCCGCTTAAGGATTTGCTAACCACTCAAATACTAAAAGTGGGGCCGGTAGCTAAATGGTTACGGCGGCTCGCTCATAACGAGAAGATCTGGGGGTTCGAGTCCCTCCCGGCCCACCACAATTAGTTTAAAAGCTCTTCAATATCCTTAGCGATTTGATCTGGAGTGTCGGTCGGAGCATACCTTTTTAAAACTTCTCCGTTTTTCCCAATTAAAAATTTAGTAAAATTCCATTTTATAAATTCAGTTCCAAGAAATCCTTTGCTATTTTTCTTTAAATATTTATATAACGGATGCGCATTTGCTCCATTCACTTCAACTTTAGCAAACATTGGAAATGAAACATTATAATTTAAGGAACAGAAATTTTTTATTTCTTCCTCATTTCCTGGTTCTTGACTACCAAATTGATTACAAGGAAACCCTAATATTTTAAGCCCTTTCGACTGAAAACTTTGATAAAGTTTCTCTAACCCCTCAAATTGAGGGGTAAATCCACATTTACTAGCAGTATTTACAACTAATAAAGCGTTACCTTTAAACTCAATTAATTTCTTAGTATTACCTTCGATGTCTTTAACTTCAAAATCATAAATAGACTCTTGTGTCATTTTATCACCTCTTTTTTAGCAACAATTTGGGTTTATATCTTATCAATATAAAAATAACTGTCTACTATCTTTAAACTCTTAATCAAATTAGGAAACTAGACACTTCCTATTGACAATGTTACCCTGCTTAGGTAAACGAATTTTCACTGCAGTCGTAGCTCAGTTGGTTAGAGCACCACGTTGACATCGTGGGGGTCAGAAGTTCGAGTCTTCTCGATTGCACCATCTAAGGGTGTCCTTTTTTATGGACTCTAACAATTATAATATTTATAAAGGGTTACATTCTTCCCTTGCACAAATATATGACGCAACTAATGACACCTTAACTTTAGGTCTCCACCGTATCATAAAAAAAGTTCTTTGTTCATCAGCAATTAAATTAGCTCCCCAGAACTCCAAACTACTCGATCTTGCTACAGGTACCGCAGATATCATACTAGGTATAGCTCCTAAAAGACCAGATTTGGAAATTGTTGGTATTGATATTTCTGAAGCTATGCTAGAAATAGCTGAAGAAAAAATTAAAAAAAAAGCTTCATTATATAGAGATAATATTGAATTAAAAAAAGCTTCAGCGTTAAAAATTCCATATCCAGATAACACATTTCATACTATTACTATTTGTTGGGGAATACGCTCTTTAAAGCCCTATAGTGCTGCATTAAGAGAAATTCATCGGGTGTTAAAACCAGGAGGCCATGTTCTTATAGTTGAAAATGGAAAACCAGATTTCAAATTTCTACGAAAAATTTATAATTCCTACACACATTTGTTACCTATTTTTGGAAATAAAATTAAAAATCTAAAATCTTCTCACTTGCTATATAAAACTTCTATTGATCATTTTCCCAGTGGAAGTCAGTTTGTGGCTGAATTATTTGAATATGGATTTACAAAAGCAAATTTTAAAAATTTAGGAACTAATATTATTTTTTTCTATACGGCTCAAAAACCATTTTTTAAATAATAATTAATAGTTTCTTTCAAACCTTGTTCAAGACTATATTTAGGATTCCATTTCAGTTCAGACTGAATTTTTGAATTATCTATAGCGTAGCGCCAGTCGTGTCCAGGCCTATCAGTTACAAATGTAACCAATTTTTTATAGTCTTTCTCTCCAGGATGAATTTCATTTAACAACTCACATATTGTATAAACTAAATTTAAGTTTTTTACTTCGTTCTTCCCTCCTACATTATAAGTTTCTCCAACTTTCCCATTTAATATTATTTTTTCAATAGCATCACAATGATCTATAACATAAAGCCAATCTCTAATATTACTTCCATCTCCATAAACTGGTATTGATTGGTTATTTAAACATGATTTTATTACAGTTGGTATAAGCTTTTCTTTGTGTTGATAGGGACCATAATTGTTAGAACAATTTGAAGTTGTAACAGGTAGACCATAAGTATGATGATATGCTCTAACTAAATGATCAGAACCTGCTTTTGATGCTGAATAAGGAGAATTAGGTGCATAAGGTGTTTTTTCACTAAATGCGGGATCAATTTCTTTTAAAGTACCAAAGACTTCATCTGTAGAAATATGATGAAATCTACAAGTATTTTTATCTAACTGTAATTCATCAAGCCATTTTTTTCGAGCAGCTTCAAGTAAGGCAAAGGTACCAAATATATTTGTTTGAATAAATTCACTTGGGCCGGTAATTGAACGATCAACATGACTTTCTGCTGCAAAATGAATAATTGAGTTTACTTTATATTGATCTATGATTTGTTCAATATGAGCTTGATTACAGATATCTCCTTGAATAAAAAAATGATTCTGTTTATTCGGCAAATTTTCTAAATTTTTTATGTTACCTGCATATGTTAACTTATCAAAACTAATAATTTTTATTTCTTGATTATTACTTAATAAATTTCTTACAAAATTACAGCCTATAAATCCAGCAGCTCCAGTGACTAAAACATTTCTCATAAAAAACATATATTAACTCGCTTTTAGTAAATAATTTAAATCAAGCCTATTCTGAATAGGTTAATGAATATTTTTATAAAATTATTTACTAGTAATTGCAAATATTTTTATTTTTTATTGATTTTCTTTATTATATCAGAATATGCAGAAGTTTTCTTAAATGCCTCAAAAGCAGTTGAAACTTTTTTAACTAATTCGCCAGAAGTAGCTGAAGTTGTGGCTATATATTTTTCTTGGATGGCAATGGGTTTACCTATGCGAAAGTCTTTAAACTCCATTTTTTCCGTTTTTCCTTGAGTATTAATCAAAGTATTTGCAACAATATCCAAAGTAAACCAAGCTTCTATTTTTTTCCCAATTAATTTCTTAAAGTTTGTATTATCATTTGGAACAGCTTCAATTTTTGCTTTATCTAATGAATGCTCAGGATTTAATAATATTGTTTCATAAGAAGAGCCCGCTAATACTCCAACTTTAACTAACTTGGCATCAGCCATTGAATCGACATTTTTAGAACCATTTAAAGTTAGAAAAATTGTTTTTGATTCATAAATTTTCGAAACCTAAACAAATTTTTCTTCTCTTTCTTTATTTCTAGTCAAAGGTATTATGAAGGTTTTTTTATCGGAATTGTCCTGTGCTTCAGTAAAGGCTCTTTTCCAAGGTCGCCACAATACTTTATATGATATATTTGCTGACTTTAAGGCTTTGGTAACTATTTCTCCACCTATTCCACCAATCTCATTTTCTGCTACTTTATCTATTTCTCCAGCAAAATCACCATCTGCTAAAATATTTATATCTTCAGCTAAAATAACTCGAGGAAAACAACAAATAAAAAAAATAGGTATAAAGAAGGAAAAAAATTTAGTCATAAATACCTCAAAATGAAATGAAAATTTTATCTTTAAAAAATAAACCAAAATACCATATTTTGAAATGTTTCAAAAAGTTAATTCAATCATAAACTTTAGAGGTAGATTTTTAAAATATTGATTTATTTAAAAGAAACAATTTAATGACTGTATTTTAATAGTTTTAACAAATACTCGCCATAGCCACTTTTCTTTAATGAATTTGCCAAAAGTTCAAATTGAATAGAATTAATAAATCCCTTTCGCCAAGCAATTTCTTCAGGACAAGCTATTTTTAGTCCTTGCCTATCCTCTAAAACAGCAAAATATAATGAAGCATCAAGTAAAGAACGATGCGTTCCTGTATCTAACCAAGCCACACCTCTTCCGAATTCTTCAACAGATAAATTTCCTTGCTTAAAATATATATTAATTAAATCTGTTATTTCTAATTCGCCTCTGAGCGATGGTTTCAATTCTTTTGCATAGCGAGAGACATGTTCATCAAAAAAATAAAGACCAGTTATAGCTATGTTCGATTTTGGTATTTGAGGCTTTTCTTCAATAGAAATAGGTACTCCATTTTTATCTAACTCAATGACACCATATCTTTCAGGGTCTTTAACAGTATAGCCAAAAATTCTACAACCAGTGTGTTCTAATCGATACTGATCAATAGTAGTCATAAGTCCTTGACCATGAAAAATATTGTCACCCAATATTAAGCACACATTCTGATTCTTTATAAAATCTTCTCCAATTACAAAAGCTTGCGCTAATCCTGCAGGAGTTTTTTGTTCCAAAAATTCAATCTGAATTCCCCACTGCGAACCATCCCCTAATAAACTTCGAAAAGCAGGTAAATCTCTTGGAGTTGAAATGATAAGAATTTCCGTTATGCCGCCCATCATTAAAGTAGAAATAGGATAGTAGATCATAGGTTTATCGTAAACTGGAAGAAGCTGTTTACTCAGACAGCTTGTTGAGGGATATAAACGAGTACCAGATCCTCCAGCAAGTACTATACCTTTCATTTTCTTCATAACTCTCCTCTGACACATTTTTAAGATGTCGCATGTGAATCATTTGAGAAACCAACCCACTTGACACAACCTCATTGCTGTTTAGCCTATATCTAATGCCACTTGTGGGCAAATACAAAACCTTTAAATAGGAGATATTTATGAATAAGTCCATTCGCCCTCTTAATGATAGAATTCTTTTAAAACGAATTGAAGCTGAACAAAAAACTGCTGGAGGAATTCTTATTCCTGATAATGCAAAAGAAAAACCAATTGAAGGAAAAGTCATTGCGGTCGGAAACGGAAAAATTTTAGAAAATGGTTCTCGCCAATCACCAGCACTAAAAGTTGGAGACAAAGTATTATTTGGCAAATGGAGTGGCAACGAAATAAAAATAGAAGGCGAAGAGTACCTTCTAATAAAAGAAGATGAAATTCTTGCTGTAGTTGAAGCTTAATAATTAATTTTAATAAATAATTTAATAATAAAAGGAAGTTTTATGGCTGTTAAAATGATTTCTTTCAATGAAAATGCACAAAAGAAAATTTTATCTGGTGTTAATACTTTAGCCAATGCAGTTAAAGTTACTTTAGGACCTAAGGGTCGCAATGTTTTAATAGAAAAAAGTTATGGAGCTCCTCTTATAACTAAAGACGGCGTTACTGTAGCAAAAGAAATCGAACTTGAAGATCGTTTTGAAAATATGGGCGCACAAATGGTTAAAGAAGTTGCTTCTAAAACCAATGATGATTCCGGCGATGGAACAACTACCGCTACTGTACTTGCTCAAGCTATTTATCGCGAAGGATTCAAAATGCTTGCTGCTGGACATGCTCCAGTAGAACTGAAAAGAGGAATCGACAAAGCTGTTGAAACCGTTGTTAATAATCTAAAAAAAGTAGCTCGTCCTGTTAACGGAACAAAAGAAATAGCTCAGGTCGCAACTATTTCGGCAAATAATGATTCTACTATTGGAAACATGATCGCTGAAGCTATGGAAAAAGTTGGTCAAGATGGTGTAATCACTGTTGAAGAAGCTAAAGGCCTAGAAACTTATGTAGATGTAGTTGAAGGTATGCAATTTGATCGTGGATACCTATCTCCATACATGGTAACTGATCAAGAACGCTTAGAAGTAGTATTTGAAAATCCTTTTATTTTATTATTCGATAAAAAAATATCTGTAATGAAAGATATGGTTCCATTACTAGAAAATATAGCACGTAGTGGCCGTCCATTACTAATTATTGCAGAAGATGTTGAGGGCGAAGCTCTTGCTACCCTAGTATTAAATAAATTATCTGGAACTATTAAAGTTTGTGCAGTTAAGGCTCCTGGCTTTGGTGATCGCAGAAAAGCAATGCTGGATGATATCGCTATTTTAACGAGCGGTACTGTTGTTTCTGAAGAAATCGGTATGAAATTAGAAACAACAACAATTGATGACCTTGGACAAGCTGATAAAGTTGTTGTTGATAAAGACAACACTATCATCACTGGTGGAAAAGGATCTGAAGCAAATATCAAAGCTAGAGTTGCAGAAATAAGAAGCCAGATTGAAAAAACAACTTCTGATTACGATCGTGAAAAACTACAAGAACGTTTAGCTAAATTAGCTGGTGGTGTTGCAGTTATTCGCTTAGGCGCAGCTACTGAAGTTGAATTAAAAGAAAAGAAAGACCGCATTGAAGATGCTCTAAATGCAACTCGTGCAGCTGTAGCAGAAGGAATTGTAGCTGGAGGTGGTGTCGCTCTTGCAAGATCATCCCTAGAATTGACTAACTTAAAAGTAGAAAATACTGAACAACAAGCTGGAGTTGAGCTTGTACGCCGCGCACTTGAAGAACCAATTCGTATAATTGCAAGCAATGGTGGACATGAAGCTAGCGTTGTTGTTGATAAAATTTTAGCTAATAATAACATCAGCTATGGTTTCAATGCTTTATCTGACAACTATGAAGATCTTATTCAAGCAGGAGTTATTGACCCTGTTAAAGTAACTCGTTGTGCTTTGCAAAATGCAAGTTCTGTTGCTAGTTTACTGCTTACAACTAATGCAATGATTTCAGAAAAACCGAAAAAAGATTCCGCTTCACCTATGGGTGGCGGCATGCCAGGAATGGGTGGTATGCCAGGAATGGGTGGCATGGGCGGAATGGATTACGACATGTAATTTTGACTTTTTATTGCCTTTTAAAGGATTTACCTTTAACAAAATTCTATACACTAAAAAAAGTGTATAGAATTTTTTTTTTAGGATGAATTTATCATGAATAGCAAAAAAAAGCATTTATCAAAGGAAGTTATAGCAGGTTTAACCACTTTTTTTACCATGTCCTATATCGTAATTGTTAATCCACAAGTCATGTCGTCAAGCGGGACAGGCATGTCAGTAGCTGGTTCACTCACAGCAACCGTTTTAATTTCATTTTTAATGACATTATTAGCAGGTCTTTATATCAAACTTCCTTACGCTCTTGCCCCTGGAATGGGCCTAAATGTCTTTATCGCTTATTCTTTAATTATTGGTGAAAAAATTCCTTGGCCTACAGCATTAGGTCTTATTTTTTGGTCAAGTATTCTATTTATTTTAGTTTCTATTTTCCCAATTCGCCAAAAAATTGTAGAAGCTCTACCTAATAATATGAAACATGCAATGTCTTGCGGTATTGGTTTATTTTTAGCATTTATAGGATTAAAAAACCTTGGACTAATTGTAGCACATCCAGCGACATTTGTTACTTTAGCTGATATTAATTTCACAATTGCTTTGGGACTATTTGGTTTCATTATTGCCTTTTACTTATTTAATAAAAATAAACCTTATGCATTTTTATTATCAATTCTAGTTGTCACTATAATTGCAATGTTTACTAAAGAAATTGAATTTCCAAAAGAATGGTTGGCATTACCTGACTTCGATTCTCACTTTTTTAAATTAGATCTTATTGGTTCATTAAAGTGGAGTTTTATACCAGTAATTATAGCAATTTTTATGACAAATTTATTTGATTCAATTTCATCTATAATAGGTTTATCTACTAGTGCTGGGTTTGTGGATGATAAAGGCAATCCACAAAAACTAAAAGAAACATTGGTGGTAGATTCCATTGCTTCTTTATTTTCAAGTTTATTTGGTACAGCTCCTGCAACTGTATATATTGAAAGTTCAGCAGGCATCCAAGCGGGTGGTAAAACAGGCTTAAGCTCTATAGTCACAGCTTTCTGTTTTTTGCCTTGTTTATTCCTCGCTCCACTAATTACTGTCGTACCAGCTTATGCAACAACCCCAGTTCTTATATTAGTTGGTATTTTAATGTGCAAAACTTTAAAAAACATCCATGCCACACAGCTTGACGATATTATACCAGTTTTCTTAACTATCATTCTTATGCCATTAACATTCTCTATTACTCAAGGAGTTCTATGGGGTATTGTAAGCTATGTGTTACTTAAAATATTAGTGGGCAAAATTAAAGTTATTTCTCCTGTTTTATGGATTTTAGCCATTATTTGTTCACTTGCTCTAATTAGTGAGCATAGTACTTTATTCAAATAAATTTTATTGTAAAATAACAATAGATATTTTTCTAATTAATATAACACTATCCTTAAAAATACTAGATTATTCTCTTTAAATAATTAAAATATTATTTAACCTATAACATCTAATATAAAATCAAATAATTTCAATATATTAAAAAATAGTTATTAACACCATACCACCCAATCTGTTTCTTTATTAATTTTTTTAACAGTATTATCAATCACTTAAAAAGAAGCAATAAATACCTAGTTGACATGTATAAATCTAATCAATAATAACATTTTTGATTTTTATACTCTATGAATTTAATTATCAATTAAAGGTAATAATATATGTTCAAAAACTCAATAATCTATTTTCTTTTAAGTTTTTTTATTTTTATATCTTGCAATAAAAATAATGAAAAAAACACAGATAATAGTGAAAAATTTGTAAATCAAAATAAAATCGAATTAATATCTTTAGATAGAAGTATTGATTTATCAATAAGTACAAGAGCTGCTTGTTCAATTAATGACGATAATTTTTTAATTTCAAGACTTGATTCTAATAATTCAAAAGTTATTCAAGAAATTTTTAATAATGCTAAGTTTAAAACATTTTGTCTTAATTATTTAACAAATGAACTTCATAATTCTATTCAGGACAACAAAAAATATATTAAAACTATAGAAATGAAGTTTTATGACAAAAACAAACCTGATTATGATATTGTCATAGTTGGAGCAGGTGTACATTCCTCAATATTTAGCTTAAATTATAAATTGAAATATCCAAATGCAAAAATACTTGTAGTTGATTCTGCTAATTCAATTTCAGAACACTTCAAAAGTACTGACTACCTAATCAATTCCCCTGAAAATCGGCCTATGGCTCCATCTTCTACTAATATTTTGCCAAATAGTCCGATACAATTAGCTGATTTTGGAAATAAAACTGATACATTCTTCATTGCAAATAATTTATGGAAAACAATTGTATTAAATTCATTTGCATCAGGATCTGATATTTTACTAAATACTGCTATCACTGATTACAGCTACAATCATAAAAATAAAATATTTACAGTTAAGTTGGATAATAACGCAACTATATTTACAAATAAAATCATCGTTTCAAATGGTTTAGGAACTCCAAAATTTGAACATTTTTCTGATGAAAATTTTAAAAATTCACAAATTAATTTGGCAAGTAAATGCTTTAACTCTGATTGCTTACCTTCGGTAATGACTTTTGATGATTTAATTAAATTTAATGAACATTGGAAATCAAAAGGAAGTAATGTTTATAATGTTTTAAAGAATAAAAAAGAAATTGCAGTTGTGGGTGCTGGCGATGCTGCAAATGTTCTAATAGAATTTCTCTACGATGCTGCGCCACCTGAAGCTTACTCACACGTATCATCTAATAATCTTTACCAAAAAATAAATAACTTATATTGGTATGCCCAAAAACACTCAACATCAGTTTCATTTCTAAGTGATGATAATATTAAACCTAGATATAAAACATTTAGATCAGTATTTTACAAAGATTTATTTGATAATAAAATTAAATATAAAATGAATCCTTATAATTCACATTTAACTAAGATTAGTTTTGATAATATCAAAAATAAAGTATTGTTAACTGATGATAGTTTTAATACTTTAGAATTTGATCAAGTTATTTTAACATCTGGATATACTAATAGTGTTTCTGGAATTATTTCTCCAATATTAAAGAAACAAATAGATGAAAAAGATCTAAAAAATAATTTCATTGATGTCTTAAACTCAAAAAATAGAGCTATTGCTAGAAAACTTAAATTAGAAAATGGTCAGCCGATTGAATTATATGTTATAGGAACTGCGGCAGGGGCTTCACCGAGTTGGCATTTAGCAAATGATGATGATTTAAAAGAATCTGTTACAAAAAACTCAGCTTCTATAAATGTTTTAGCACCTAAAAGTGCTGAATTTGCAAGTAGTTTGTAATTTAAAAATTCTAAGCTAATGAGCCTCTTTTTTAATTGGGGCTCATTAATTAATAAAAACTTGATTAATTTTATCAAGAACTAAATTAACAGTAATATTATTATAAGCATTTACTTCTTGTTGTTTAGCTATTTCTTTTTTCCTAATAAAAATTTTCTTTATTTTTATATTTTTACATTCATTTTTTATACAATAAGAACCCTCACCTAAACATCCCCAGCGCTGAGGAGAGGCACTTCCCATTAATGTTAAAGTAGGGGTCGAAGTTCCAGCAGCAATAAACTGCATTGAACTCGTATTAGTAATTAATAAATGTGATTGTTTCACAATATCTATCAAATCAATTATAGTATTTGGTTGAATTATTTCAAAATCATCTAAAGCAACTTCTTTCAACCAACCTGTTTCCTTCGGCGATCCAATAATTTTTACATTGTAAGAATTATCTTTTAATATTAAAGCCAATTCTCTAAAACGAGAACTACACCACGCCTTTTCCCTAATACTTGCAGTTGGATTAATTAAAATATTTTTTGTTGAATTATTTGTTAAAAAATGATTTTTTGGAAACCATTTTAAAGCTGGTAATCCATTTTTTTCCCAAAATTTAATTTTTTGTTCAATATAGTTTTCATTTATTGAGGATAATATTTTTAAATATCTATCTCTTTCATGAATTTCTGATTTGTTTTTTATTAAAGTAAAATGAGTAAAAAAAACTTTTGCTAATTTACTTTTACTTGCACCTATTCTGATAGGTATTTTAGCAAAGAAAGCTTGATATGCAAATCTTAAACTTTCAGTTCTAAAATCAATAGATAAAGAATAATTTGACAAAACTTTTCTCAAAGACTTTTGCTTTTTTAATAACTTCCAACTTAATAATTGATCACAGGGTTTCCAAATTTCTAAAGACTTAAAATTTTTATTTGTTATTATAATATTTTTGATATTTGGCCAATTTAAAGGTAAAATGACCTCTTTCCATAAATCACAGCCAATAATTGTAATTTCAGAACTTGGAAACATAGTTGTAACTTCAAATAAAGCTGCTGTAGACACCAATAAGTCACCTAGGGCTCCCGTATGGTAAACAACAATCTTCTTTGGTTCGGGTATGTTAGACAGTTCAATGTTAATCAATGTGTATACCCTTAATATTCAATTAGGCTACCGATGCGTGGATCATATAAAAAATATAAATTCATGGCAAATTTTTAATATTTATTTTAAATTACAAATTATATTTAAATAAAAATTAGAATAAATCTATTTTTATTTTTAGTTTATATATTTCCCAAAATTTGATCAGTTTTTTAGAAAGAACTTCCTCTTTGCAAGGCAGATAGACATAGTGTATGAGGAAATTGGATTCGATTTATCTTTATCAGGAGGCTCAAATGGCTCTCATTTCTTTAAGACAATTACTAGATCATGCAGCAGAAAATAGTTATGGTGTCGCCGCTTTTAATGTTAATAATTTAGAACAAATTCAAGCCATTATGGAAGCAGCAAAAGAAACAAATAGCCCTGTCATTTTACAGGCCAGTCGTGGTGCACGTTCATATACAAATGACGTTTTTCTTAGACATTTAATTTTAGGGGCAGTCGAATTGTATCCAGACATTCCTGTCGTAATGCATCAAGATCATGGAAACAGCTTACAAACTTGCCTTTCAGCAATTCGCAATGGTTTTACAAGCGTAATGATGGACGGAAGCTTAAAAGAAGATGCCAAAACACCATCCGATTTTGAATACAACGTGAAAATTACAGCTGATGTGGTTCGTATAGCACATTCTATGGGAATTTCCGTTGAAGGAGAATTAGGTTGTTTAGGTTCTCTTGAAACTGGTAAAGGTGAGAAAGAAGATGGGCATGGTTTTGAAGGAACGTTAAGCCATGATCAACTTTTAACAGATCCACAAGAAGCGGCTCAATTTGTTGAATTAACAAAAGTCGATGCTCTTGCTATTGCAATTGGAACAAGTCACGGAGCATATAAATTTACTAAAAAACCAGACGGTAAAACTTTAGCTATCGATAGAATTCGTGAAATTCATAAACGCCTACCTAATACACATTTAGTGATGCACGGCTCAAGTTCAGTTCCTCAAGATTTGCAAGCAGAGTTTCGTAAATATGGTGGGGAAATGAAAGAAACTTGGGGAGTTCCTGTTGAAGAAATTCAAGAAGGAATTAAAAATGGTGTTCGAAAAATAAATGTTGATACTGATAACAGATTAGCGATGACCGCAGCTATTCGTAAACTTTTAAGCACCAATCCTTCAGAATTTGATTTAAGAAAATACATGGTTCCTGCTCGTGATGCTATGAAAAAAGTTTGCGCTCAAAGAATGGTGGAATTTGGCCAAGCTGGTCAAGCTTCAAAAATTAAAGCAATTCCATTAGATACTATGGCTAAACGCTATGTCTAATTCCAAACAAGCTGACTTAAAACTAGAACCATTTGAACTGACAGAAGAAAAAAATGTATTTCAATGTAGCATTTTTCAGGTTAATGCGAGAATCGCAAGCACTAAAGACCACAAAAATAAATTAAATGTTTATACATTTAATTGTGCTGATTGGGTTAATATTGTTCCTATTACAGCTTCTGGTCAGGTTGTTTTAGTTGAGCAGCATCGTTTTGGAACCAATTCTTTTACTCTCGAAGTTCCTGGGGGAGCAGTCGAAAGATCTGAAAAAGACAGCACACTTGCAGCTCTTCGAGAATTAGAAGAAGAAACAGGTTTAACTAGTCAAAGAATACTGTCGTTACCTAAATTTTTTCCTAATCCTGCATTGCAGAATAATAAAGTAACTTATTTTATTGCGTTTGATGTTCAACCCCTAGCAGAACCAAGCGCTCATAATGATCCTTTTGAAAATATTAAATTACATTTTATTGATTTTCATGAAGCAGTTAAAATGGTACGTTCTGGACAAATACAACACTCACTATCAGCGCTAGCTATTTTGCTTGCAGAGCCTTATTTTACTACTAAATTTCCTAGGCCACTTCCGTAATTTCAGTTCGTCTAATAACAGTAACTCTTATTTGTCCAGGAAATTCTACTTCCTCTTCTAGTTTTTTAGCTATTCCCTCAGCCAATCCATTTATTTCAGTTTGTTTTACTTTATTATTATCAACAAAGACATGTACCTCGCGTCCAGCATGCATAATAGCCGAGCCAGTAACTCCTTGTTCTTGAAAACTGTTCACAACTCCAGAAATACCATCAATTCTTCTATGATAGCCTTCTTCCATATCTACTCTTGCCCCAGGTCTTGCGCCAGATAATGCATCAGCCGCTTTTAAAATATAGGCAAATGGAGTTTCAACTATTTTATCATCGTGATGAGCTAAAACAGTATCAACAATATCTTCTTTTTCTCCATAACGGATTGCATAATCACCACTAATTACAGCATGACTTCCTTCAATTTTATAATCTAAAGCTTTACCAATATCATGTAAAATTCCCGCTCTTTTAGCATGTAAATTAGATACACCGATTTCGTCCGCAATCATACCTGCTAATCTAGCTACCTCAATGGAATGAAAATACTGATTTTGCCTATGGCTCGTTCTATAATTTAAGGAGCCAATCAATTTTAATATTTCTGGATGCATATCATGTGGTAATCCAAGTCCTTTTATTGCTTCCTCACCAATTTTAAAAATATATTTATCTATATTTTTTCGATTTCGTTCAAAGATATTTTGAATTTTATCTTCAGAAAAAATATCTTTGCTTAAAATTTCCTCCAAAGTGAGTCTTATAACTTCTTTATCAACACCAGATCCTCCAGCAATTTTTAATACTGAAGGCAATTCTTCGTTAAAATTAAGGACGCTAATTGAAGAATCAGTTCCATTTATAAGAAAACGTACTATTGGTGACTCTTCATGAAAATGTTTAGTAAGAATTTCTTTTGAATTAACTGGTACAATAAAAGAAGATTTTGGCCAAATAAAATTAGGTTGATATCTTAAATAAACTGAATTTAAAGTGTCTCTGGCGAGTCTTTGAGATTCATTTTTCAAAAATTCAGAATTATCCATGAGCCATTTTGAAATTCCCAATTTTTCAGCAGCAACTAGTTCTTCAGACAATTCATGAAACAAATCATGTTTATTTTTACCCACTTTATTTTCAAGCATAGACTGATAATTATTATTTATTTCTAAGGTATTTTTATCTAGATGTTTGATATTTTCAACAGAATTATCTATATCATTCTTTTTCCTAGCAATTGCTTCTTCTTTTTTATCAAGCTCATTTCCCATTTTATCTAATTCTGATTGTTTTTCATTCAATTCTTGTTCATAGATTTCCTGATGAGCCAACAATATTTCACGTTCGCTATCAAGTTGTTCAGCATCGGCTTGATATTGTTCTTTAGTTGCAATTAATGCTTCTTCAAGAATCATTTTTCTTTGAACTTCTGCACTTTTTAAAATAGCTTCCATATTTTCTTTAACGGGGATCTCAGTAATATTTCCTAAAGAGCGACGGGCAAAAGCTTTTGCTAGAAAAAACCCGCAAGTCAAACCAATGAATGACGCTCCACAAATTGTGTATATTGACCAATGCATTTTAAAACCTTTTTATTTTTCATATTATGAAAGGACGACTCCTTTTACAGGCAATATACATTACCAGAGAGAGAAGCTACCTTTAGAACAAAGGTAGCACGGTTATCTCATTAGAGAAACTATATTCTATTTAGGAGAGAAATAATGAGCGCATCTCAACCCACAGAAGCTTTTATAACCCAAATAGCCCAACAAGCAGGAGAAATTACCCTTGAATATTTTGCAAAACGATTTAAAATTTCGGAAAAAAGCAATAATCAAGGGATTGTAACTGAAGCTGATCTTCATTCGGAAAAAGTAATTAAAGCAGAAATTCATAATTGTTTTCCATCTCACAGTATTTTAGCTGAAGAATCAGGATTAACAGAATATGCGAAAAAAGAAGATTTCGAACCCATCTGGATCATAGACCCATTAGATGGAACCACTAATTTCTCGAAAGGAAATCCATATTATTGCATTTCAATAGCCTTTGGTTTTTTAAAAAATAGAAGATTTTTATGCCAATTAGCAGCCATTTATCAACCAACTACAAAAACTATATTTTATGCTGAAAAAGAAAAAGGAGCATATTGTAATGGCCAAAAAATACAGGTTTCAACTTTAGAAGAATTGAAAATGGCTAGTATTTGCACAGGATTTAGTTCTAATAAAGGGAAAGATCTTGTTCCTCTTACAAAAACTATTGGCGAAATACAAAATAATTCATTGGGTTTAAGAATTAATGGAGCTGCAGCACTTGATCTAGCTAATACTGCAAAAGGTATGTTTCAAGGATTTTATGAAACTCCATTGGCTCCATGGGATACAGCAGCAGGAGCATTATTAATAATCGAAGCTGGAGGAAAAGTAACTAATTTCCAAGGAAATGAATTTTGTCCGCTACAAGATCGAGGTATTATTGCTGCAAGTTCTCAAATTCATGAAAGCTTATTTAATTTAATCAAAATAAATTACGCCAATTAATTGTGTTTTGATTTATCAAAACTTTGATTACTTACTTCTTGTTGGCTATTAATAGGATTACTACCATCATCTAAGGCTTCTTTAAAGTAACTACCACCAGTTTCGGTTCCATCTATTATAAAAACACCAATTGCATCACTTCCTGTTGAACGTTCTCCGGTATTTTTATCAATAGCTATTTCATGAATACCTGTGGGTCTTGTCCAATTTTTTAAAGAATAATTTTTAATTGCACCTTGCATCATTGTTTTCCAAATAGGTGCAGCCATTGCAGATCCCGTTCCTCCAGTTCCTAAAGTTTTAGAATTGTCGTCATATCCAATCCAAACTCCTCCAACTAGTTGCGAAGCAATTCCAAGGAACCATGCATCTGTATTTGCATTTGTGGTTCCTGTTTTTCCTCCAACATAATTTCCTAAACCTAAAACACCTTGTCCAGTTCCAATATGAACAGCTGTACGTAAGAGATCTAAAGTAACATATGCTGCCTGAGGTGAAATCATTTGCAATTTATCTATTTCATTCTCTTTTTCCACTGTTTTACCAGGAAGAAATGGAGCATCTTCAGGAAATTGTGGCTCGATTTTTAAGGGGAATATTTTTTCATTTTTTGCTGAATAAATGACTTCACCATTTCTGTCAACAACTTCATTTATATAAAATCCTAAAGTCATTTTTCCTGAATTTGGAAAAATAGAATAAGCTTGAACCATTTTAAGTAACGATGCAGTTCCTGCTCCTAATGCTACGCTCAAATCAGATAATGGCCAATTAAAACCAAAACGAGTTAAATGCTTTGTAACTTTAGATGGCCCCATAACGTGGTACAGAAAAATACTTGGAATATTATAGCTTAAAGCTAAGGATTGCATTAATGTTGTTCGCCCAGATTCTTTTCCGCCATAATTTTCAGGTTGCCATCCATCTAAATCTATTTTTGGACTGTCTATTTTTGAAGCAGGAGTAAATCCACAGTCAATTGCATAGGAATAGTAAAGAGGTTTTACGCTACTTCCCACTTGACGTTCTGCTTGAGTAGCACGATTAAATTGACTCACTAAAAAGTGTTCACCACCCACCATTGCAAGTATTTCACCGCTTTTTGAATCCATCACCATAGCAGCTGCTTCTATTCCAACTGTGTCAATTAAAGTATATCTAGCAAAACTCTCTTTAGATGGATTATTAAAATATTGTAAATATGAATTTAAAGTAAACATAAATTTTTTATCATTAACAATTCGTGATTGCATTTTTTTATTTAATTTTTGCACATGTATTTCATCACCAACTTTTAGAACATTGTTAATATCAGTATCTCCTGTTTCTTTGTTAATATCAGCATTTAGAGCCCACATGATGTCTTCTTCTAAAATGACACCAACACCTTTTTGAGTGGCTATTCCTACAGCTTGAATTTCTTCATTAATAAAAGTAACAATAGCTCTTTCTTCTTCATTTTCTTTTGGCTTTGATGAAATAAACTCTTTTAAATGTTGATTAAATGACGAACCATGTTGTTTAATTGGCCCTTTAAAACTTCTTCTTGATTGATATGCATCAGCAAAATTTTGTATTGCAATTTGAGTTGCATTTTGAATTTTGGAATTTAGAGTAGTATAAACAGTTAAACCACTTTTTCCTAAATTTTCTATTTCTAAATTATTTATTAATTGTTTTTTTACTTCTTCTACAAAATATGGAGCTACTTTATTATTTGGGGATTCAGCCCTATAAAAAATTAAATTTTCATTTACTGCTCTATCATATTGATTTTTTGTAATCATTCCAGTTTTGAACATTCTTTCTAAAACATATGACTGTCTTAATTTTGCCGCCTGGAAATTGTCATTCGGATCATACGCAGATGGAGCGGGAGTTAATCCAGCAATGAGAGCTGCTTCTGCAAGAGATAATTTCATATTATTTTTTCGAAAATAATTTTGCGCAGCTGCTTCCACTCCATAGGAACCGTTACCTAAATATATTGTATTCAAATATAATTCCAAAATTTTATCTTTTGGAAATGAATTTTCTATCTCATTTGATACAATTATATCTTTAATTTTTCTAATAATTGTTCTTTCTTTTGTTAGTAAAACATTTTTTGCCAATTGCTGAGTAATTGTACTTCCACCTTGTTTTTGATTTGAAAAAGTTACGAAATGTAAAAAAGCTCTTAAAAAACCTTTCCAATCAAGTCCATGATGATTATAGAACTCTGCATCTTCTGCTGCAATAAATGCGTTTTTTACAAATGGAGAAATCTCATTTATCAATACTGGGTAACGTCTTTCTTCAAAAATCTCTGCAATTTTAACACCATCTTGACTATAAATGACAGTGGGTAAAGCTGGTTCATAATTGTAAAGTTTTTCTAAATTTGGAAGTGTTCTTTTAATTTTTTTAAATTCATAAAAAGAAAACGAAGCTAACAAAACAAAAATAAGAATGATTAATATCTTATAATGTTTAACAATAAGTTTAGAATACTTGATAAAAAAGTTTACAAGTGGCAGAAGTTTCACCAATTTATCTTTTAGCATAATTCAAACCTTGTATTCATCTACAAAGATTTTAACGTCCAATCGTGCCCTCATGTTTCGGTTTTTTTTTCTAAAAAATAAGAATTAGTTAAATTTTAAGACTATGGGGAGAGAAGAATGGGTACAAGTTTATTTATTTTAGTTCTCAAACAGGGCAAAATAGTGCTAGTGTTTCAACATGAAAATACTTTAAATACTGTTAGATTTTCAGTTTTTGTAGTATTTTCAATAAATTCAATATAATTAATAGGATACCATACAATGAGCAGCCAAAATAACGACTCCAATCAAAAAGAACCTTCATCCTCACATTCACAGGAAGACCAAAGCTGCAAACACAATCCTTCTAAAAAATGTTGTAAATATGAAAGTGACCACCATCATCACGAACACGCTGGCTGCGGACACGACCACCACCATCACGAACATGCTGGCTGCGGACATGACCACCATCATCACGAACACGCTGGCTGCGGACACGACCACCATCATCACGAACACGCTGGCTGCGGACACGACCATCATCACGAACACGCTGGCTGTGGACACGACCACCATCATCACGAACATGAAAATTATAAACGGTATGAGTTTACGACAACAGAAATAGATAGTTTTTTAACTAAAAATATTGAAGAGCTTATTCATTTAGTAAATCACCAGTTAGAAAATGAAAATTTTGGCAAAGCAGTACCTATTTTGGAAATTATTGCTAAAAAACTTGAACAAAACAGCGATATTTCCAACGAAGAACAGAATAAACACAGAATTGAAACTCAGCATCATTTGGCGTTAACTTATGGAATTATTGGTGAACATTCTAACTCTATTCAATTTTGGAAAAAAGTAATCACACATTTAGAAAGTGAAGCTGATTTAAACGAACTATTAGAAGCTTATTATAATGCCGCTTTATCTTCGGAACAAGCTCGACTTGAAAATGATTTCATTTCTTATCTAAACAAGGGATTGACAAAAGCTGTACAAAATAATTTAAATGAATGGGAAGCGACTTTTGAACACGAACTAGCTATTTATTTCTTTGAAAAACAAGAATTAAGCATAAGTGAACAAAAACTTAATCGCTCAATTAAAATTTTTGAAGATAGTAACAATCAAGAATCTTTAGTTGCATCTTACTATTATCTTGCATACTTAAAAGAAAAGTTAGAACAAATTGAAGAGGCAAAGAGAATATACGAAAAAGCTTTAAATCTTTCTAAAAAAGAAGAAATAAGAGATTTCGTTGAAAATGAAAGAAGTTTGATAGAAGAAAGACTGGCTAATATCAATAAAAAAATTTTAAAAGCAAAATTAACTAACTTTTAATTAAAGGATTGTTTATGAAATATTTACACACAATGCTCCGAGTAAAAAATCTTGAAAAATCATTAGAATTTTATTGTAATGTTTTAAATTTTAAACTTCTTTCTAAAGATGAATTTAAAGAAGGTGAATTTACTTTGGCATTTTTACAAGCCCCTAATGATGAATCTAATGGACCTACCTTAGAACTTACTTATAACTGGGGAGTTGATCAGTATGAAATAGGAACTGCCTATGGGCATTTAGCCTTTGAAGTACCAGACATCTTTGAATTTCAAAAAAAATTACAAAAATTTGGACTTGATTTAAGTTGGGGGCCAAAAAAATCTCCGAGTGGAAAAAGATATATCGCTTTTATGATTGATCCTGATGGATATAAAATAGAATTACTAGAACCTCGCCCTTTGTCAGGAGAACTTAGTTAAATCTAACTAACGTTTTTCAAAATTTTCTTGAAATTTTTTACTAATTTAATTACTTCTTTTGAAAGTTCTCGTGATTTAGATACAACCATAAGACTATCAGAATGTTGAGTTAGTAAATAATTTTCAGGACAATCATCACGAAGTATTTTTATTATTTCTACTTCTTTCCTGTCTTTAAACTTTTCCCGCAAATCATTATAAACTAATTCATTATTATAACCTTCTGAATTATATAAAACTATTTCTTTTAAATCTAAGGGAAACCATTCAATTTGCGTTCCTAAATTTAAATCTATGTTTATTGCAGAAAAATTAATACCAATTGATTTTTGCATTACATAATAATTAGCAATACTTTGATTCATTGTAGGTATTATATTTAATATTTTTACTTCATTATTACAAATTTTACAATCAATTTGAATCAATCCTAAATCAAATCCAATTTTTGGTAAAATATGGATTAGTTTTTGAAATAGAAAGTCACTCTCTTCGTATTCTGCTGGAAATTGTGTTGTAATATTTAAAAATCTACCATCATCTAATAGAATATTTTCTCTTTTAAAAACTCCAGCTAAAATAATAGTGCCTTGTTCTGACTTTACAAAATGGACTGAATATTCATTTCCTATTACTTCTTCTTCTATCAATACCCCTGGATAGTAATTTTCCCATGAAAGATAAATATTTTTAGCATAATTATTTAAAAAATATTCTTTTAAATCTTTCACACATGATATTTTTTTAGAGTAAACATATTTACTTCTTTGAACTGGCCTGACAATAAAAGGAAATGAAATTTCAGATGTAGCTAAAAGAGCTTCATTTAAAGTTTTTGCAAAGAAAAATTTAGGATTAAAACCTTGATTTATTTTTTTTAGCATATTTCTCATTTTAAATCGATTTGTAATAGATTCTAAACATTTTTTGCTTGTATATTTATATCCAAAATATTCTTTTAATTCTGCTGTTTGTACTAAAAAATCATCATCTAAAGTCATAATACCAATGATCTTATCTTTTTTCTCAATAAAATTACAGGCACTAATTAGCGAAGAAATTTGATTAGTATTAATTTCCATTACTTCATCGCAATATTTTGTTACTTCACTACTATAAAATAAAATACTTTTACAAAGCAAAATTATTTTTGTGTTTTTTGACTTTAAATAGTTAAGCGAAGCAATATTCATAAAATTATTTGATATTTCAATAAAAATAAAACAATTCATTTCTTGCTCCTATAAAAATAAGTATAAAATTTAATTAAAATATTAATTAATTTAAATAAATATTTTATAATTTAGATATTCTGTTTTTAAAAATAATTCATATCAGCTTCTATATACATTTATTATTTATTCGTTGTCAATATAATATATTTTAAAACTTGAGATTTTTTTAAAATATAAAATGGTATTCTATTAAAATTTAGCTATATCAGCAATAACAAAAAATTCCAAAGAAAAGTAGAAAAAATTCTTTATAAAAGACAAAAATATAATTTAAATACTTTTTTGTGTATAAAAAATTTAAATAAAGATAAAATGAGTGAAATTAAAGAAATGGATACCAATAAATAGATATCTATAACTTGCAAAATATTAAATTTCATACTATAATTCAATATCTAATTTATATAAATAAATAATGAGGAAATCATGATTTCTGAAGTCATTCCAAATATTGCAGAGAAAAAACTAACAAAAAAAGAAATGAAACTTTTTTTTATTTCTTCACTTGGTGGAGCATTAGAGTTTTATGATTTTGTTGTCTACATTTATTTTTCAACTATCATTTCAAAACTTTTTTTCGATCTTTCCTCAGCTTATACTAGCTTACTACTTACCTATTCTGTTTTTGCTACTGGATATTTAGCAAGAATAGCTGGGGGGCTTCTATTTAGTCATTATGGTGACTTAACAGGCAGGAAAAAATCTTTTACATTTACAGTATTTTTAATGGCAGCGCCTACTTTTATAATAGGTTTATTACCAACCTATTCACAAATTGGTATCTTAGCTACTATTCTACTTTTTATTTGTCGTTTTTCTCAAGGTCTTGCTATAGGAGGAGAAATTCCATGCTCTATAACTTTCATTTATGAGCATGCAAGAAAATCACAACGGGGATTAGCAATTGGAATTTTATTTGCTGGAATAATATTAGGAATTTTTTTGGGATCTAGTGCTGGATACATAAGCTCAAAATTTTTAAGTGAGAAAGAGTTACATTCATGGGGATGGAGAATTCCTTTTTTATTAGGTGGATTATTAGGACTCATTGGTGTTTACTTGAGAAAATATTTAAGTGAAACTCCTGTTTTTAGAAAAATGCAGCTAGAAAATAATCATATACCAATAAAAATTGTAATTAAAAACCATAAATTTAACTTAATCCAAACGACTTCAACGATATGGTTAATTGCAATTTCAGTAACCCTATATTTTCTATACTTACCAAACTACTTTGTTACTTATTACAAATTTAATTTACAGGATATTTTAAAAATAAACACATTTTCTGTCCTACTTTATTCTTTTTTAATTATTATTTTTGGAATTATAATTGATTACATAAATCCAAAAATTATTCTTTTAATTTCTTGTGTCTTATTAGTTCTATTTAATATTCCAGTTTTTTTAGCATTCAAATCAAGCTCATTTATTTCCATATATATTGCTTATTTATTTATTTCTTTTACAAATTCTGCAGCAACTGCAGCAGGAATTTTAATGCTTGCAAACTCTTTTCCAACTTCAATTCGCTATACAGGAAGTGCTTTTGCATATAATCTTGCTTTTGGAATTTTTGGAGGATTTACACCTCTCATTTGTACTACATTAATAGAAAGTACAAAATTAAAGTACTCTCCAGCATTTTATATAACTGGTGTAGCATTGATAACATTAATATTAAATTCTTTGAACTCAAAAAACAGTATGGAAATTTAAACTTATTAATTTTATTACTTTCTTTAAGCCGCTTTTTTATTTGTTTGGCATTTACAAATACTTGGTAAATCTTTGCAAAGAATCCCCTGACAATTATCAAGTTTTCCTATTGGTTTTGAATTTAAAGTAAACTCAGGATAAATGTGTAATGTATTATTGAGTAAATTATATTTTTGTGTAACAGTTAATTCATAAACCTGCCCAACTGGATTTTTACTGACTTCTCTTAGTTCCACAGGAAAATCAGCTCTATAGTTGGAAACCCTAAGACCTTTTTCAATAAACCTATTTCGATAGTAATTAAGATTTGTTTTTCCCTTCTTCTTTTTTTCATTAACAATAACAATATATCTTTTATCTTTACTTAAGGTAACCATTAAAAATCTCCCTCTCACAAAAGTTACAAAATCTTCGGCTTATTTTTATTTGACTTTATTTTTCCTATTTATTACTTGATTTTAAGGTTCTTTTTCTTGATTCTATATTTTTTACTTTACATAAAAACCACGAAGGATAACTAATGAATATTTTTGGAGTATTTTATATTATACTATCTTCAATTGCATTTTCTCTAGTCGGAATATTTGTTAAACCTTTGTTAGCCGAAAACAATTCCCTTTCAGTAATTTTAATGACCCGCTCTTTATTAACTTTAATAATATTAATACCTTTTATTCATTTTCAACAACTTTTAAAGCGAGAAAATCTAAGGGAAGTTTTTTTTGGCGGATTGTTCTATTTTTTGACAACAGTTTTCTACATAAGCGCCGTTCCATACATTGGAGTTGGTCTTTCTACAATTTTAGCATTTATCTTTCCTATTTACATTTTTATCTTTAGCATTATCCGCAAAGAAATTCAATTTAGTTATACAAATTTAGCTATAATAGTAGTAAGTTTTCTTGGTCTTGTTCTTTTAAGTAGTAATAAATTACAAACATTAGATTCATTTATAGGTTTTTCTTACGCATTATCTTGTGGAATTTTATATGCAGTTTATATTTATTTTAATAAAAAAAGCAACAGCAGCAATAAATTAAATGTTTTGTCACTTCAACTAATGGGAGCAAGTCTATATTCATTCATTTTAACTTTTTTTGATCCACCAAAATTAAATTTTACGACAAATTTTATCATAAATATTATTTTATTATCTTTTATTGGTACTTTTATTTGTTTATTTTTCTTAATTAAATCAATAGAAAAAATAGGGCCATTTAATACCTCTATTCTCTCATTAACAGAACCAATTTTTGCTGTTATATTTTCCTATATTTTTATCCAAGAAAAAATCAATTTGGCTCAATTTATTGGTTTATCATTAATAATATTATCTTGTTTTTTAGCAATATATCTACCTATGAAAAAAGAAAAACTGAATACATTCAAAAAAAGTAATTAATAGCAAATATTATTTGCTATTTTTACCATAAAAATCTAATCGTTTTTTCCTCAAATCTTCCAAGTTTGGAGTACTATAATTTTCTTGTGCATTACTTTTCTTAGAATTCTCTTGTTCTTTCTTTTTCTTCTGTTCATTTGTTGATTTTTCTAAATCTTTTTCAAAATCAGTTTGTAAACTATTCATTGAATTATTTAAATTATTTGACAAATTAAAAAACTGACTTGCTGGGGCAAATTTATGAACTTTATTGTCATTAAATACCACTTCTTTCTCACGTAAAATAATTCCTTCACTTGAAGGTAGTTTTGTTTTATTACTAAGAATTACTTTTGTAAAATCGGTATAGTATACAAAAGAATTTGTAAAATTAGCCCCACTCAAATTTGCTCCTGTAAAATTTGCACGGGAAAGATCTGCATCTGTAAAATCAGCATCAGTAAGATCTGCGCCAGTAAAATCAGTTTCGATTAAAGTTGCAGACTTAAAATTAGCGCCTTTCAGATTAGCTTTAACAAATTTTTCTTTATAAAATACTCTTGAAGTAAAATTAGAATTCTCTAAATTTTTATTCGAATATCCTGATTTCAAATTATAATTTTTATTTGAATAACTTGTACTTTCTGTATTAGAAAAATTTACACCATAATTCGTTGTATAACTCGGGAATGAATCACTTTTATAAGCCGGATAGTTAGAATTTAATGTACTATATTTAGAACTGTAAAAAGCATGATTAAATTCATTTTTTAATACAGTATTGCTGCTTTTATCAACTTTTTCATATACACTTATTCCAGAGTGATCTTGTTTATCTTTAATATTGAAATCAAAATTAAATAAATCTTTATAACTCAATAATATTCTTAATAAATTTTTATCACTAGTATTAAAAGCTAAATGAAACAAAGTCGAAGAATTTTTATAATTAAAAGCTAAATTTGGAGGAAGGAATTGAAGTACTTTAAATGCTGTATGAACATAATCCATTGCTTTGTAGTAACTTGCTAAATCACTTCTAAATGTTTTCAAATCACCCTTTTCAGCAGAAGAAAATAATTTGTCTTGTGCTTCCTGTGTAAAATAAAGTTGTCCATTATTATCAATTTCATAAATTTGCGCACAATTTTTTTCATCTATTTTAATATCATTTTCAACCTTCGTATTTTGATTATTTGAACTATTAGTATAACTTGTATTAGAATAACCATACTTTGGATAATTATTTACTGCACCATTTTGAATTAACAGATTTGCTAAATTTTTATCTTGAAACCTTTCTGCTGCATATAAGGGATGCTTTAAGTGATTTAAAGGACTATTCATTTTATTTTTTACTTCAGTATATTCTAATAGAAATTTTGCTGATTTGTAATCATTTCTATTGCTAACATTAAACAACGGTGTATTCCCATAATAATCCTCAGCTATTAGGTTTACATCATATTTGTTTTGAAATTTTTGCAATATTTGTAAGTATTCAAAAGAATTTTCTTTAAATTCAGTTATGTAATGAATTAACCCCTTTTTATGAAAACCACTTATTATTCTATTATCAACATAAAAATTTAGATCAATTTTTCTTTGATCATATGAATATGTATTAATCAAATTACTAAGCACTTTATCAAATTCAGAATTTGAATAGAAGTAACGTAAAGAATTCATTATTTCAGTTTTTTCATTTTCTTGTAACTGAATATACTCATTTTTATTAGCGTCATTATTTACTTCAGAATTAATTGTTTGACTATTCCCATAATTTGATTGACTATATTGATCTGTTACATCTTCAATAGTTAAAGAATAAGAATTTAAAGAAACAGACATAAGTGAAAAAGCTAGCATTTTTCTCATAATAACTCCATTATTGTGAAGAGAAACTTTATAAAAATATATATCATCCTACTAGCACCGGTTTTTTTTAATTTCAAATAAATTTAATTTTATTTTAACTATTTTTTAATTTTATGTAACATAACTAATATCCTACTTTTCCTTTATTATAATTACAAAATATTAAAGAATTAAATTATTAATTTTAAATTTTATAGTAACATATTTGTAAATTAAATTTTAATTTCTGTTAATTCAATCGGAAATTATTTTTTTTATTTATTTTTTAATGTATAAAAAATATTAATAAGTATTTTTTTATATTTTAGCTTTAAAATAAGGAATAAGTAAATTTTCATATAATTATATACACTTATAGTAATCTATTAAAGTAAAGTCATTTTCAAACTGCCAATTTTATTTTTCCAATAAAAGTAGCTGTCTAAAATTATGTGTTACAATAATTCTAGTTTCTCAATTTTCAAAATATTATGCATGATTCAATAAGGTAATGATATGATAAAAGATTTTGATGATTCTTATTTAGAATTAAAATTAAATGAACTCTTTTTTGAAGTATTCAAAATCACGGGTTCAATCGATTATAACCAACTTGAATATCAGAAAATTCATCAATGGGATTCATTAAATCATATAAACTTAATGCTTGGAATTGAAAAAAAATTTAATTGTCAAATACCTAAAGGCAGTGTTTTGCAATTGACTAATTACAATAAAATAAAAGAGTTTTTAATTTCATTAAGTAAATTAAATTCTGATGAAAAATCCCAACATACAGATGGTTCTGATAAAAAAATTTATCGAGGATTAAACAATATTTACTATGATGAAACAAAAATCTCTTATATTGATGGCAATAATGGTCATCTTTTATACCGTGGATACAAAATTGATCATTTAGTCAATAATTATTCAGCTGAAGAAGTTATGTATTTATTAATTGAGGGCAATCTTCCGGATAATGAAAATCTTAAGAAATTTAAAACTAATTTAGAAAATGAACGATATTTATCTAAATATGTAATTAAATTCTTAAAAACAAATGCAAAAAAATATTCTCTAATGACATGTATTAAATCTTGTTTAGCTTTAATAACTGAAGAACTAAGTACATATAGTTCAAAAAAACAATTAATTTGCTTAACGTCAAAAATACCCCTACTAATTGGCAACTACTTGAGTATAGTAAATTCAAACAAAGAGTTTTCATTTGATAAAAATATTTCTCATGGTGATTTTTTAGCAAAATGCATTTTTCAAAAATTAAAAATACAAACGAATTATGTCAAAATGCTTGAAAAAATGTCTATAATTCAGTTTGAACATGAAAGTAATGCGTCTGCATTTGCAGCAAGAGTAGCTACTGGTACTGAAAATTCATTTGGAAATGCTATATTAGCAGCTACTTCAACTTTTGAAGGTAAATTACATGGTGGAGCTATTAAATTAGTTGCTGACATGTTAGAAAATATTACTATAGAAAATGTAGATAAATATATAAAAGATAGGACCAAACAGAATTTACCTATTTATGGTTTTGGTCACCGAGTGTATCGAACTGAAGATCCCCGTTCTGTTATCCTAAAAAACTTGCTAGATGAATTTTATCGGGATAAAAAAAATAAAACAATACTAGAAATATTGGCAAAAACAAAACAAGAAATGAGTGAATTTATTAAACATGGAATAGATATCAATGTTGACTTTTATTCTAGTGTATGTCTTAAATCACTTAATATTAATAAAAATTTATTTCTTCCCATTTTTATTGCAAATAGGGTCGTAGGATGGGGCGTTCATATTATTGAACAAAAAATGAATAATATATTAATTAGACCTCGACTTAAATATTCAGAAATAATAGAATAAAATAAAAAGAAAAGGATATATGAAAAAAAATCTTCTAAATGGTATAATGAAATCATATAAAAAATATCAAAATAATTTAGCACTACAAATTGGTAGTGATGCTTATTCATACAAGCAAATAATTTTAGAGAGTAATTTATGGGCTCACAATATTATAGAATATTTTAAAACGCAAAAAATTAATTCTATAGGAATATTATCATCAAAAGATTTTGTTGGTTATCTCGGAATTATAACATCATTAATGTTAAATTCATCTTTTGTACCCCTAAATCCTAAGCTTCCAATAAATAGATTACTCTATATTATAACTTCTTCTGATTTAGATGTTATTATTTTAGATGCAAAATATGTAGAAATTTTAATTGAACTAGATAAAATTTTAGATAATAATCACTCAAAGAAGATAAAAATATTTTCACCCCAAAGTAAAATAAAGAATGAATTTAGAAATTTTAAAGTTATTGATTCACATATAAGTAATGTATCAACTTTTTTGAATGATAATATTAAATCTAGTAGTATTGCGTATATTCTTTTTACTTCAGGAAGTACAGGGAATCCAAAAGGTGTACCTATAAGTCACAAAAATGTAATAAGCTTTATCGATTTCAATCAATCGAAATATAAAATTAATTCAAGTGATAGACTTTCTCAAACTTTTGATCATAGTTTTGATCTTTCAATGTTTGACATATTCATGGCTTGGTTTCATGGTGCAAGTGTATTTTGTTTGCAATCCTTAGATCTTCTTAGCCCTGAAGAATTTATAAATACAAATAAAATTTCAATTTGGTTTTCTGTTCCTTCTATTATAGGTCTTTTAAAAAGACAAAACTATCCACATAAAAACACTTTCCCAACCTTAAGATTAAGTTTGTTTTGTGGGGAAGCTCTTTCTTTAAATTACATAAAATTTTGGCAAGAAGCCGCACCAAATTCAATCTGTGAAAATCTTTACGGACCTACTGAACTCACAATATGTTGCTCATTCTATAACGTAACATCAGCAAAAAATATTTTATGCCAAAATGATATTGTTTCTATAGGAAATATATATCCTCACTTAAAGTATTGCATTTGGGACAACTCTAAAAATTGTATTAGCAATGACAATATTGGTGAACTATGCGTCTCTGGAGATCAAATGTTTAAAGGATATTTAAACAAAAATGAAAACAAAAATAAATTTATTGAAATTGAAAATATTAAGTGTAAAGTAAAGTACTATAAAACAGGAGATCTTATTAGAAAAGACGAATCAGGAAATCTACTTTATTTAGGAAGAATAGATAGACAAATTAAGTTAAATGGTTATAGAATAGAATTATCTGATATTGAAAATAGTATTCAAAACCATCAAAATGTTGATTATGCAGTTGTTGCTCTTATCGAGAAACAGGATACTAAAAATTCTTTTCTTTCAGCTCATGTATTTGGAAATCTTCATTTTGAAGAATTAGATGCATATATAAAGAAAAATCTCCCATACTACATGCAACCTAAACATATTAAAATTTCAAATGAGCCAATTCTAAGTCCTAATGGAAAGTTAGATAGAAAATTTATTCAAGAAAAATTAATTTTTGATGGAATAAATTATGAATAATTTTAATAAAATACCATACATGCTTTTGCGGGGTGGAACATCAAAAGGTCCATGCTTTGATTGGAAGTATTTTCCTGAAAATGATGTTGAAAGAAACAAAATACTACTTTCAATAATGGGCTCACCTCATCCTTTGCAAATAGATGGGATTGGAAGTAATCATGATTTGGCAAATAAAATTTGTTTAATACGCCCATCCAAATTAGAAAATATTGATGTTGAATATTTACTATGTCAAAATCATGCAAATAGTGATCAAATTGAAACAAATCTAGATTGTGGAAATATGCTTTCTGCAGTTGCTATATATTCATTAGAAATGAATTACATTAAAATTTTAAAAAAAGAAACAGTATTAAATATTTTTAGCCATAATAGCAAATCTAGAATAGAAGCTACAATATCAACAAAAAATAAAAAAATTAATTATGAACCTGACAATATTGATAACTTTGAATATGGTTGCATAGTTAAATTAGCATTTCTTAATCCTAGTGGCAGCTCTCTTGGAAGTGAATTCCCTACAGGAAATAAAATCGATATTATCGAAAATACACCTGTAAGCTGCATTGATGTAAGCATGCCTATGGTTATAGGACTTGCTGAAGACTTTAATATTTCTGGAAATGAAACGAAAATTGAATTAGATAGAAATCACAATTTGATGAAAAAACTTGAGACAATAAGGAGAATTGCTGCTAGTAAAATGGGAATGGGAAATGTTGAATATAAAACTTCACCAAAAATTTGCTTAGTTAGCAAAGCCATTAGAAATGGTCATATTAATGCTCGCTATTTTATATCCCCATTTGAAAATAATTCTCACCCAACATTTGCAGTAACAGGGGCAATGTGTCTAGGTGGCTCCATCTGCATACAAAATACTCTAACTAATAAACTACTTAAAAATTTTACAATTAATGATGAAGAAAATAATATATCTATTGAACATCCAAGCGGTACGATTAATGTAAGTGTGTATTTAGATAACAAAAAAAATATTAGTAAAATTTCTTATTTAAAATCTGCAAGACCATTAAGTATTGGGCATGTACTTATTCCAAAAAAATAAAATTTAAGAGGTATGAATGATAGAAAATCTTTTAAACTTAATTTTTAAAAATAAAAAATTTAACCAACAAGATTCGGAAATTGCCCGTCTAAATTTAGAAAAAAATCTTAGAGATTTTGGAATAGCTTGGATTCATTTAGGCTATAGTTCTCTTAAAATTCATGAATTGATTGAATATATAACAAAGGAATGTAGTATAAAACCCCCAAGAACAGGGCACTTAGGAAATTGGCATGAAATTATGGCAGGCAGAAGCTGCGCTTTAGATCACAATTTTTTTGTCTGCAAAAATCATATTGGATTTGCATACATTACAGAATTTACTATGACAGAAAATAGTAGTTTAACCTCTGGTGATACTGTTTACTTACCAGGCTCTTTAGTTTATCAAGGTAAAAGAATAATACTACCTTTATTTTTTTATAATGAAAGAAATAAATGGCAAGAAACTGATAAAAATAAGAGTTATTTTTGTCCATTTATAACTGCAAAATTTGAAGACAAAATAAAACCATTAATAGAAATACAAAAAAACCAATTAACTGAAAATATTTTAAAAAGATATGTCGGTCAAGTTTATTTAAAATACAAAACTGAAATTAAAAATCTTCTTTTTATTTTGATAAGTGATAGTATTAAAGATAATTCTAAAATTACACCAAGTGATATAATTGATAGAGTGGTTTTTATTGGAGGAGAATTGAAAAGAGAAAAATTACATTACATTAATGGTAAATTTACTCTTTTAGATAAAGTTTACGTCAATATTGATAATATACTTGAAGATCTATTTTCTTGTTTTTATGCAAGTATAAATTTACTTGAGTTTATTGAATATCATTCGACAAAAAAATTTTTCCCATTTTTATCACTCTCTGTAATGAGTATTATTGATTTCGCAATTTTCCAGATAGAAAATAGAGATGTGTTAGCAAATACAGATAAAATTAGTTACTTGGAATGGGGTGCATTTGGATCTGCTGGTTATCCGCCAAAAAGTAAAGGATATTTTGTCCAAAAATTTCCTATACTAAAACAAATGTACAAAATTTTGCATAATACTGATCCTAAATTATTTAAAAAAATTGTATTTATAGTAATTCCTTCTACTATTTTCAATTTACTACCAAACACATTATTTATTTCCGATAAGGAACATCTAAAATTCCTCTTTTCTAATTCTAAGAAATTTCTTGATAAAAACTCTAATACTTCTTCGGATATTTTAATGAAAGAATTAGAAAAAGAACTTAGTTTAAATATTCAAAAAGAAAAATTATCTTGGTATTTTAAACAAAGATTCTCAAATGCAAGAACTATTCAACATTCACAAGAAATTTATGAAGTTGGAAACTTAGAACTTACAGAAGAATTTTCTGAAATTTCAATACAATTAGCTTGCCAAATTCTAGGATTTTTTACCGAAGAGGCTGAATTATGAATTTTTCTTATTCTTTTTTTACGCTTAACATGAATTCGCCTTTTATTACTCATAAGGCAACTCATTTAAAAGTTCCTCATGTATTAATAAATATATTTTTAAACAAAATTATAGGCTATGGACAAACTGTAATTCTGCCATACTACTTTTATAATTTGGATGAAATGAATAATATTTTTAAATCTCTTGAAAAATTAAAAATTTTCTTTAGTAAAATTCAGAAAGAAAAAATTAAAGACTTAAACGAAGTACTGAATAGAATTCGAATAATTAAATCCATCAATTTAAATATTTATTCCGCTGTAGAGATGGCTTTACTTGATTTGTTTAGTAAAATGAATCAAAAATATTTACATGAGTTTCTAAGTATAGAAAAAAGAGAAGAATTAATAACTTCCATGACTTTGGGAATAAAATCAATTGATTTACTTAAAATTGATTTAGATAAATACAAAAATTGGCCTGTTCTTAAAATTAAAATGAGTAATAACTTAAAAGATAACTACTATAAAGTAAAATTCATTTTTGAAAACTATAAAGGAAAAATAAGAATAGATGCAAATGGATCTTGGTCGATATCTGAGGCTAAAGATATGTTTAAATTTTTGGAAAATTATAACATTGAATTTATCGAGCAACCCTTAGCAGCAGATAGTTTCAGAAATTTAGCAGAACTAAAACAATCTACTAAAATACCTATTATTCTAGATGAAGATTGTAAAAGTATAAAAGACATAAAAAAAATATCAAATTATGCTGATGGCATAAACATTCAGGCATACAAAAGTGGGGGGATTTTGAACTTAATTGAAATGTTCAAAGAGGCTAAAAGATTTAACTTAAAAACCATGATTGGCTGTCAAGCTGAAAGTAGCTTAGGTATTTCAGCCCTCTCACATATAGCTTCATTAGCAGACTTTATTGATCTCGATGGACATCTCGATTTTATAGATGACAAATATTATGGAGTGTCAATTGAAAATGGAAAAATAACTTTACCTGAAAATTATGGTATAGGAGTTAAAATCAATGAGCGACAATTATAATATTTTAATTATACTTCATACTGAGTATGAACGTTCTAATTTTGATGAAGGTATTGAACATAAAAGCAATAATATTTATTACTTTGGGGAAAATAAATATTTACAGACAATCCCCAAAAGACTGAAACACAATAAAATTTTTTCTCCTTCAAAAGAGATTTTAGAAAAACACATAATTAATGAAATTGGAAAGTTAAATATAACCTTTGACTTTATTATTGCAAATTCAGAGTTGACTTTAATGCCAGCTGCAAAAGTAAGGCAAGAATTAAATATTTCCGGAAGTAAACCTGATCAAGTTGAAAAAGTTACAAATAAAGTTGTCATGAAAAATTTTATTAAAAAATCAGGAATTAATATTCCAAAATATTTATCATTAGAATATGCTTTAAAAAACAAGGTTTATGCAGAAAAATTATTTAAAAGAGATAAAATTGTTTTAAAACCAATAAATGGATCAGGAAGTGAAGGCGTTTATTTTTATGAAAATTTTGGATTTTTATATCAGGAAATTTCTAAATTAAATATAAACATAATTGATTATGAAGTAGAAGAATATATTCCAGGAGAAATATACCATTTAGATGCATTAGTTTGCGATAAATCAGTTATTGAATATATTCCTTCTAAATATATAAATACTTGTGCTGATTTTGCAAATGGGGAACCTCTAGGTTCTTTTCAAATTGCAAAAAAGAAACAATATTTGGAACTCTTAAAAAAAACAATAAATGCTCTCGATATTGAAATAGGAGCAGTTCACTTGGAGATTATAAAATCAACAAAAGATGATGAATATTATTTTTTAGAGGTGGCTAATAGGACAGGTGGAGCAGAAATTAGAACGCTTTTTTCGGAAAAAACTGGAATAAATTTCAGTGCGAGTGAATGCAGTCTTCAAATTAACAAAACAATTATTTATAATTCAAGAAAAAAAAGAAATTCATACTTTGGTTTTTTCCAGATTCCTGGGCATCATCTAAATTTTGAATATTGTAAAATTGTAGGTTTAGAAAAATGGCTCAAGCATCCTAATCTATTAAAAATGACTTGCCTTGATGAGCGTAAAAAAATTTCAAAAACTATAACATATCGACCTGATAAATTACCTGTATCAATGACATTAAAAGCATCTTCACCTTCGACACTTGAAAAGCTAATAAAAGACATTTTTCAAGATAAGGAAATTCAAATTTTACCGACTATGAATGAGACAAATTATGTCAAATAATAATAAAAATATTCAATTATATATTATTCTATTTGGAGTTTTTTGGACGAAGGCTGCTGCTATTTTAAGTATGCCATTTTTAACTTTATTTTTGCACAATAAAATTAATCTTTCACTAACCGCTATTGGATTTATAGTAGGTATTCAGCCATTAGCCGTTTGCTTTGGGGGATTAATAGGCGGTTATCTATGTGACGTTTTCAAGAAAAGAAACATAATGTTACTATCCGTTTTTTCTTCAGGATTTATCTTTATTTGTTTTTATCTCACTAGTTTTTTACAAAATACAATTTTACAAATTTTCTTATTCGCTTTTTTTAATTTATTAAATGGATTTTCATCTGCATTTTTTACACCAATTTCAAGAGTAATTTTAACAGAACTTGCAACAAACCCTGAAGAAAATATAAAATTTATGCACATGAGATATATTGCAATAAATTTAAGTGCAACGGTTGGTCCACTCCTTGGGGCTTATGCCGGTATAGCAGCAAATGCAAGTGCATTCTTAGTTACTGCAATCGCATATTACATTTATTTCTTTATTTTATTAATATCAGTTGGACACTTAACTTTGACAGATGAAGTTAGTATTCATGAGAACAAATTTAGGAACTTTTTTCTTGCATTTAAATTTCATATGTCAAATAAACCTTTCTTTTACTTACTTTTAAGTACAAGTATTTTTTCAATGTTATATGTACAAATGAATACTAATTTGGCACTAATTATTGAAAATAATATTACAAAAGGAACAATATTTTTCTCTTGGATGTTAAGTTTAAATGCTATACTAGTTATACTAATTCAACCAATTATTTACCTTGTCACAAAAAAAATGAAACAAAAAATTATTTACTTAGTCGGTTTTTTAATTAGTATATTTGCAGGGATATGTTTATTAGTAACGCCAGTTTCAAAAATATCCATAATAGCATTTTTTGTGTTTCTAACACTTGCAGAGGTATTAATATTTCCAGTATCTGGAGTTCTAACAGCAGAAATGACCGATGATAGAAATAAAGGAATTGCATTTGGATTATTAGACTTAACTAATTTAGGCGCTGCAATTGGTCCATTATTTGGGGGATTTCTGTTGCAATATTATTCTACAAAAGGATTTGCCATCGGATTTTTAGGTGTCACAATTATTAGCTCAATTTTTATTGTAAAGAAAATCTTTGAACATAATCCTCAAATTGAAGCAAAAACTGAAAGCTAAATTACAATATTTCTCGCTATAAAGTGAATATTTTGATAAAATTCATCTTTTAGAGTGAAAATAATTTTCTTGTAATATTAAAAATATTTTAATGATTAAACATACAATCACAAGAAAATTGATTTTATTTATTGACATTTCTAGTATTATCTATCATTCGAGTAAAATTAAAATAGCAAATTTTACCAAGGCTATTTACTAATTATAAATTTATTTATATGATCATGTTTTTTAAAAGGTTAATTACTAATCTTGAGGGTTTTTATGAATTTGGAAAATACGCTTGATTATTTAGTGTCAAAGAAAAAAGGAAATTTTTTATTTCTTATATTTACTATTATTATGACGCTCTTAGGATATTTTTCACAAATTAAATGGATCCAAAAACATTGTGAAAATGATCTGTCAAATTCAATTTGTAAAAATTTAGACGTACGTTTGTACGGCATCCCTGCCTTAATATTAATTCTTTGCATTACTTTGTTTTTTCTATTAAAATTTAGAAGAACTATCGGAAAAAATTTTTTTCCTTTTTTAAATTTAAGTATTAAATATTTAAATTTAATTAAGCAAAAATTTATAAATATATTTAATTTTATTGATAATATTAATGATCAAAATAAGTTTTACATTTCATTTATTGTTATCACTTTCATTTCATTGCTTGTATTTAGTATAAAGTTTTCATTTAAAATATTAGACCCTAGCTACGTAAATTGGTTGAATTCAGGTGATTTAATTCAAAACTACTTAGGATGGTATACTTATCAGACAAGTCCATTAAGTTTCCCACTAGGAGTCCACTACACAATGAATTATCCAATGGGTACTTCTATTGGATATACTGATTCTTTGCCTTTATTTGCCTTAATATTTAAATATATTTTACCAGCTGGTTATCAATACTTTGGAATATGGTTACTAATATGCCATTTAATGCAAGCGTGGCTTTCTTTACTTATTATTAGAATTTTTAATCGTAATTTGTTACTAAGTCTAATTTCATCTGTATTTATTTACTTATCTCCAGTATTTTTACACAGATATCTTCATATGAATCTAGAGTGTCATTGGTTAGTATTACTAACAATTTATATATATATGACAAAACTAAATTTAAATTATAAACTAAAATTATTTTCACTAATTTTAATTATATCTGCATGGATTCATCCATATGTAAGTTTTTTGCTAGCAATTTATTACTCTTTCTTTTTATTTCAAGAATTTATAAATTCAAATTTGAAAATTAAAAATGCATTAATAAATTTCTCTATTACGATATTTAGTGTAATAATATCTTTTTATGTTATTGGTTATTTTCATTTAAATGGTACTGCCGACTATGGGTACGGATCTTATTCGGCCAATATTATATCAATTTTTAATCCAACATCTGATGCATACTCAAATATACTAAAGGTCATACCTATAAATACAGATTCATTTGAATCTTTTAATTACATCGGATTTGGTTTAATACTTTTATTTTTATCTTTATTAATAAATTTTAAATTTAATTTCTATTATTTTAAATCTAAAAAAAATATAGGTTTCCTTCTAAGCGTTATTGTTACTATTTTAGTCTCCCTATCCCCACATATTTCCTTTGGGAATATTAAACTATTTAGTCTTCCACTTACTAATGATATTTACAATATTTTATCTATATTTCGTTCAAATGGAAGATTTTTATGGCCCGTTACTTATTTAATATCCATAATATCTCTATATAGTTTTTTAAAACTTGATTTTTCAAATACAAAAAAATTATTTATCTTAAGCATTCTTTTAATTATTCAAATTTATGACATTAATTATCTCATAAAAAATAGCTACTCTTTTGTTGGAAAACAAAACTATGATAATGATTTGTATACTCTACTAAAAGCTTCACTCAACGAGAAAAGAAATATCATTATTGGTTACCCATCTGGTGCTGAAGTAAATTATCATACGATTCAATATTTGTGTGCACAAAAAAGATGCCAAACTAATGTCGGTTATTTTGCAAGAAATGATTTAAAAGCTGAAAATAAATTTTCTGAAATCATTTTTAATGAGTTAAAAACTAATAATCTGAATAAAATAAATATTTACTATTTTGATAAAAAATATTCAAAAACCTTTGCAAGTACACTGAATTCGGATATAAATCTTTGTAAAGAGACTCAACTTTACAATATTTGCGTCAGAAAATAAAAGTAATTATAAAATTTTGTAAGTTATGTTAGAGCTATTTTTTTTATTTATTGCTCTACTTTACTAATTTTTCTTTTCTAATTTGTAATTTAAAATATTTTAACTTGATTTCCTGTAAAAATATAAATTGCTTATTTAATTATCACAAATTATGTTTATTTTCTGTATTGATTTTTCTAAAAATTTGTTTTATTTTAAAATTTCTTAGCTTTATATCGTTATTTTTATCAACCTTAAAAAATTATCTTTATCTAACGAGTATATAATGATAAAAAAAATAACAAATTTCATAATCCCAATTACTTTCATTACTTTATGGAGTAGTGGATACCTTTTTGCTAATGCAGGTTTAAAATATTGTTCTCCTTTGCTTCTCCTTACACTCCGACTTTTGATTGCAAGTATTTTTATTGGAATATTTCTCTTAATAAATAAAATATCAATAAAAATTTCAACAAAAGAATTTATTCAGATCTTAGTAACAGGTTTTTTTCTCCAAACAATGTACCTTGGATTTATATTTTTATCTTTTGGAGAGAAAACATCACCCGGATTTCTCGCAATTATTTTAGGTATGCAACCACTATTGACTTTATTTTTCAGCGCGGAAAAAACCAATTTACCTCAAAAAATTGGTATTTTTTTGGCGACATTTGGCTTAATTAGCTCTGTTGCAAGTAATTTAGCAATAGGCAGTACTAATTTTTTAGGTATATTTTATGCTCTACTATCTCTATTAGGGATTACAATTGGATCTTTTTTTCAAAAAATTTATTGTTCAAATATTTCGGCATATGTTAAATTATTTATCCATTATTTAGCTAGCTTTATTATTATAAGCATCCTTACTTTATTTATTGAACCTATATACTTTGAATTTAATTCAATTCTATTAATTTCAATTTTATGGACATCTTTAGTTGTTTCTGTTTTTGCTGTAATTCTTTATTATAGTTTATTGAACTCTGGAAAATTAGTAAATACAGCTAGTCTTCTTTTTTGCGTGCCTGTTTTAACTAGCATATTTGATTATATTATATTTAACAGTAAATTCTCAATCACTTCCATACTTGGAATTTTTTTAATCATCTTTGGTTTAATCCTCATTACAAAAAAATACTCTAGTAGTAAAAATATTGAATTAAGAAAGATAGCCTGATTTTTTTCCTACATGTTTTCATTTAATTTCAAATTCCTGAATTTCACCATCTAAAAGCTCGGAAGTATATTTTTGAAAATCATCTTCAGAAAATATAATCTTCGAATTCATTTCCAATTTTAAATTTTTAAAAATAATTTTATTATTAAAAAAATCTTTAATATAAAAAATAGAGTAATTATTTATATCTTTTACATTAATTATACTCAAAATCAAGTTTTGTTGAAATTTTGCAAATTTAAATTTATAATCTTTTGAATTAAGAATATAATTTAAGGAGTATATATTATAATCAATTTTTTCAGAATCTATAAAGTAGTACTTATTTTCTTTTAATTGATCTAAATTTATTTCATCATCTAAAAATAATGTATAATTTTTATTTTCATCAGTTAAAGTATTTATAATACTATTAATTTCATTTACAGATAAAACCATACTAGCCCCAAATTGTATCTGTAAATGTTGATATTCTAAAGATTGGAAAAATTTTTTTATATAAATGTGGTATTTCTTCTTTTTAGAATCTTGAAATTCAATTTTTAATGATTCATTAATATTTAAGTCGTCCGATAATATTTTTGAGAAATTTACACTCTTAATTTCAAAATCAAGATCATTAATTATTAGGTTATCAATATTTTTATTTGGATCAAAGTTATCAATTACAACATGAAATTCATTTTCATAGGAATCAAGCTTTGAAAAATTTAATATATAATTATCATTTCCTTCACCACCATTTAATTCTGATCTTGAGTAATAACCAAAAATATTTAAAAATGACTCATGCAATAGTTCATCCGAATCATCATTTTTTCTATTTGAATTCATCTCAATAGATATTGTGTCGTTTCCATTTTTTCCCCAAATCTTATCGTATCCACCATTTCCAATTAATAAATTGTCAAAATTATTACCAATAATATCATTATTAAAATTAGTCCCAATAACATTTTTTACATTATCAATTAGATCTACTTTTTCGTTTTCCTCTGATAAATTTATATTGCTAAGATCTTTAAATATAACAGTATCTAACTTACTATAGTCAGAATTTTCAGAATACAGTTTCCCATTTTGTCCATAGTACTGATTTCCTGATAAATCTTTAATAATTAAATGTTGATAATTTTCTCCTAAAAAATAATCTTTTATATTAACTACTTTATTAAATTTTAAATTTTCAAAATATCCAATTTCTAAATTATTTTCATTCTTATGTGATACTAAATTTTTAATATCTAAAATAAGTAGATCCATTTTTTGTTCCATAGAGGAATCATAATTATTAATACTTTTAAATTGAGAATTATCTATAGAAAGATCTTTTTTAGAAATAATGTATTGATCTGAACCCTCGCCTCCTGTAAGAATATCAAAACCTTCACCAGGTAATAAGATATCATCTCCTGAACCACCATCTATTTCATCACTACCAATGTTACCATACAGATAATTATTTAAATCATTTCCATAAATTTTATCACTCCCATGGCTTCCCATAACATTTTCAATATTCTTAAAATCAGGAAGGCCTATAGATTTTATTTTATTGTCTAAAGATATTGTTACATTGTTATTTTTAATTCCTTCGAAACTGATAGTATCTATCCCGAAGCCACCATCAATAAAACCTTTTTCAGGATCCTCTGATTTTAATAAATCATAAAATTCAAATATATCATCTTTCTCTCCTCCTATTATATGCAGCATATAAGTTGAGGGATGGATATTATATAAATTATTGCTGCCTTGATCTGCAATAATAGTATGAATCATATTACCATGTTTTCCTTGATCACCATAGCCAAGAAAATACAAATTAGCTTGTTTGCTTAATGACACGCTTGCCAGCATTGCTTGCTCTTCATTTGTTAAATTTGCACTTTCTTCAATCATATATTTGCTAGTTGAAGGGCTAGGGCACGGTATCGTATTATTTGTGTAATTTTCACTTGCCTGAGAGTAGTAATTATTTCTTGGAACAGAAGGAATACCTGCAAATTTTTTTTCTAGTAAATGCTGATTCGTATTTACAGCATTAATATGAATATTTAGTAAATTATTGGAACTAGAATGATTTCTATTAAAATACATATTATTTGAAAGACATAAATGAGTTTCGTTATCAAGTCTTCTTCCTGGAGTTTTATTTGAAGCACAAACTCCATATCCACAACCAGTAATTGTATACTCAAAAGTATAGGGCAAGTATAAATCTAAATCAGGATAGATCATTTTTTTGAAAAAAAAGTGAATATTTTCATGTTTTTTTCCTAGCGAAGAAAAAAACTCTTTATTTTTCTCTTTTAGAATATTAGGAATTACTTCATTTTTAAGTTTAATAGTCTCTATTCTTGTAATGTAAGCTGGATCTTCTGATTTATCATATTGACCAAAAAAACTTAACATTGATTTAACAGTGATATCTTCTTCTTTAAAACCAATTCTTCTTAGTTCTTGTGAAGTTCGTACAGCATTATATGTGCCTTGAGAAAACATTATTGTGTACCCTATTGCTGCACCTATAGGTCCTGACTTGGCTGACAAAGGTAACAAAATTGCAGTACCAATTGAGCTTGCAGCTCTAGCAGTTGTTAAACTGCCATTTACAATAAAATCTATTTTTTGATTATGATCTTGAGTGCTACTGGCAGCTTTATATAAGTCAACAGCTTGCCAAATATCTAATCCAGCTGATGCTAAATTAAATCCAACTTGTGTTCTGCTCATATTATTAAATGCCTTTGAATGCTGAATCCAAAACGAATTTCCCTTTGAAAATTTAATCAAATCCAAAACTAAGTCTGCATTATTTACAGTAAAATTTGTACTTTCTCTAATTCCATCTAACACCATACCTTGTTGAAACGATGTAGTTATATTTTTCAAGGTTTTTGGAGTATTCAACAAAGTCATAAAAATATTGTATTTATTTGTTACACTAGTTAAACTATCAATACCCTTGAAAGAATATTTAGCGAGTTTTTTATATGGTTTATTATCACCATCTGTGAGCAAAATAGAAGATTTAGTAATAGAATTTTTTCTTTCTTCATCTGAGTCACTACTATTTAAATTTAATGAAGATTCAGAACTATTTAAGCTAAATTTAACACTACTAGTAGAGTCTCTCCGATCTATGTTTACTTTATTATAGTAGTCTTTAATTTTATTTAGAACATCATTAAACTCACCTAATTCTTGAGTTTTTTTACTTAGCAAAGTTTTAAAAACACCATTAAAGTGATTTAATTTTTTTAAATTGTTTGGTTCAATTAAATCAACAATATTTGAAGTATTTATTGTTAGATATTCATTATTTCCTTTTTTTATAACATATATCTTATCACTATCATTAGCATATTCGTACAAACCCAATTTGCTTTTTGAAAGTTCATTGCCATTTTCGTCAATTTTAATAGTACTTTTTCTAATACTTACTATGTCTATAGGAATTCCTAATTTTTGTAAATTTTCCATTAATTCTTGTGTATAGGAAACTAAATTTTTGGTATCATTTAAATCATTAGTAGGATTACAACTAATTATGTCAATGTAATCAATCAAATGATTTTTATTTTTTTCACTGAAATCAAGCATTTTATCAGCTAATTCTTTTGCTGATAAATTCCCAATTTTAACTGAATCATTATCTTTTTCTGCATGACCAACTAAATAAAAATTAACTTTTTCAAATTCACTAGTTTCAATATCTGTCAAATGTAAACTATCTAATTTTACAAGAGAGGTTTTTTTAAACTCAGCCATTTTCTTCTTATGGATAAGATCTGCTGCATTTAATATATTTTCCTCACTAGAAACAGGTAAAATAACTTTTCTTAATCCAAAAGTATCATAGTCTCTTGATTTACTTTTAGTTGCCCAAGAAGAATTTACATCTTCTTCTGTAGCATTTGTAAATTTATTATTTTTCAATGAAAATTCAGTAGCTATTTTAACTACTTTATTTTTATAAAAACTTCCTCTTTCTGAAATAAACTCTGGAAATAAATTTTCTTGCGTCTGGGCAAAAACCCCAGGTCCTGATGTTTTTACTGTAATTCTATAATCAGGCAGTAAAGAATCTTTTCTATATCCTTGAATATAGTAATCAACATCAGATTCAGAAAATTTATGAGGAAGTTTATATTTTTTCTTTTCTGTAACTTTGATATATTCTTTGTCAAATTCAAAAAATCCTTTTGGATTATTAATATCAAAAGAATTCAATTTTGCATAATTCCGTAAAATGTTACTTTTTATATCTTCTAGCCAATCAGTGCTACTAGTTTTAGGATGTGATGCTATAAAACTATTTGAATCTTCGGCTGCTTTAAATTCTCCTATTCTGATATTTACATCTCCTAATTTTACAAATATATTCTCAATATTTTTTAATTCTTTTAGAGCAAGTAAATTACTTCGAATAGCTGTTTTAAATTTAGATTTTTCAATAGTTGTTAAATTTCCGTCGTAGTCAATTGATTTTAAAACACCATTTTTATATTTGTTATCCACTTTTCTTGTAGGAGTTAAAAATTTAAAATGATTAAATATTTGTTCGCAATATGCTAAAGAAAGACCTCTAAAGCGTCGAGAAGCCCTATCATCTCCATTTATTTTATCATACTGTTCTATAAAATTATTTAAAGGTTTTATTGCTGGAAGAACATCAATATCAGCATAAACTCCACCAAACTTTCTAAGTAATTCTGCTCTTGCACTGTCTCCAGCTGCTGCAAAATTTCCTCTTAAAAGCAGCTCTTGATCATAGATATCTAACAAATCCCATTTATATTTAACATTTTTTAAATCCTCAAATTCAATATTAGAAAATTCTTCTTTCATTTTTTTGCTATCTAAATTAAATTTATCTTTTCTTTCTTCAATTAGATTATTATTTATTTTGCTCTTTTTATAAAGAATTTTTTCAATGTAATTTAACCTTTCTAAATCATAATTTCCTGTTTGCTTTTTTTGTCTCAATTTTGCAAGTTTTTCAAATAGATCATTCTGTAAAGCAATATACTTATCAGAAAAAATATTTTGATATTTATCATCATTTTTAAACTCTACTAATGAATAATCAAGAAATTCTTTAATTTTTTTATTGGTTTCATGGGTAAATAAATGCTCAGAGTCATACCATATTTTGACTTTATAATCTGGATTTAGTTTTGCCCAAATTTTTACATATTCTTTTTGAGTTTCTCCTAACGGACCACCAAGCCATACAAAGTGTAAAATTTTAGGCACAGGTGTTGCAGTTTTTAGATAATATTTTTCAAGATTATCAAGCAAGGCTTCATATTTTTTTAAATATTCTTTATTTTCGCCAATAAATCTTGGTTCAGGAATTTTTTTAAGTAATTCATGAATTAAAAAATATTTTTTCTCACTATTGTCAATGTTTTCAGATTCAGAAAATTTTTTTAAAACTTCCTTTATCTTATTAATATCTGCAGGATTCATTTCATTTATAATTCGCTCTAAACCATTTAGATACAAACTAGAAAAAACATTTACCGTTAGATTTTGATTTTTTTCATACAATCCATAATTTGAATTTATTTTTTTTGAATCTCCGTCACTCTCGATATTTTGTTTCCTTCCACCACAACTATTTAAAGAAAAGCAAACCAAAGCTGATAAAGATAATTTTTGAATCAATATTAATTTTTTTTTCAATTTTTTTCCTATCTATAATGAATACAAAGTATTAAAATATATTTGTATATAGAATTTTTGTTGTTTATTTTTTTTTGGAAATTTGTCAATACATTTTTTATATTATTAATATTATCTATTGTTTTTAAAGATTTACAATTTTATTTTTCTAGAATAATATTCTAATTTTTAATTTTGAGTAGATATTTATTATTTAATTAAATTAATTTTTTAATAAGCAAAAGATAATTTTTTTATGTATCATAATTGTATCATTTTTTAAATTTTTCTTTTATAGTTGCTACTCTTTTTGGCCAAATTTCCAAACTAGACCAAACGGTATTAATTCATGTCTAGAATATGATGGAAAGATATTATTATTTTGTGAGAACATACCTATTTTCTTTTTCCTGAAATATCCATCAACTGGCCAAACATAATTTCCATAAAGAATTGTTCCATTTTCAGGGGCAGTAGCATAAACTTCAGCACCAGCACTGAATGTATTAGGTAACATTCCCTTTGGATAAATATTTTCAGGATAAAAACCAAGAATGACACTATGTTTGTTAAATAAAGAAACACTTGGTTCTTTTGCTTCTAAAGTCAAATAAAAACCTGATTGTTCTTGATTATTTTTTACATGTTTTACTTTAAATACATAATCCGCACTTTTATTTGTTAATGGTACACCTAGGACTGGTGTCGATGGAAATTGAATAAATCCTGTACACCCCATGTTATAACAAGATTTGTCTGAATAATTATCAATACTAGCATAGATAAAAATACTTGTTGCTGGTAATTTAGTAAAATATTTGCTTGCTAAAATTCCAAATTCAACACTATATCTAACTTTATTTTCGGCTGTATAAAGTAACCAAAATTGATCTAAAGAATGATCGTCCTGATTGTCTGAAGCTACCGCTTGTAGCTGGGGTCCTTTGAAATATGCTTCGCCATGATCTTGATTTAAATATATAATTTTATTTTCAGGTGTAACACCTACTTGCCATGAATATCCAGCGGTATTGTCTGCTGCTGTATTGAATTGAAATAAATTACTTTCTGTCAGTGCTGTTTTTAAAACACTTTCTGAATTTACAACAGCATCTGTAGGTCTAATGATCCCTACACTGTTTTCTGGGCACTGTTCAGCGGCATTGAAAGCAAGCAAGTGGCCAAACTTTTTTAATGCATTTTGTGAATTTACATTATTGAAATCAATCAGTAATTTTTGTCCTAATTCAGGATTATCAATTAATGAAGGTTGCTCAATAAAAGGAATACAATCAACAGTAAAGTCACTTGTTTTAAATGTTTTTAAAATATGAACTCTATTATAGTAACTAATTGTTTTTTGTCGTCTTTCAATTACTTTACTAGATAAATTTTGATTCGCTGTTATTTCTTTAGAAAAATTTAGAATATTAGCTTCTATATCAATAGGATTATCAAGAACTTCATATTCAATTGGATCAGCAAATGCCGGTATAAAAAATAAAATGTTACAAGTAATAATAAGGGTATTAAATTTTTTTTGCATAGTTTTTCCTAATAAATTGTTGAAACTTTTTTGCCTTGTCTTTCTAGCAAAGGCAATAAATTTATCCAAGAGAATTTTTAAACTTTAGAGTCAAAATTTTGTTTTAGAATATTGAATAAAAAATGAAAATCTATAAATTTTGTTTTAAAGTTAATTTTTTGACAATAGATATAAAAATTTTTCTTTTTTAAATTATTATATAATGAACTATAATAAATTTTAAATTTTACAAAAGAAGTTATATGAAAATCTTAAAAACAATTTTATTGAAAATACTATTACTTAATAATTTGCAAAGCTCTGCTTTAGATCTAACTAATTTTCCATTAAAAATTACAAATGAGAAAAATCAAATTTCAACAATCTTTTATAAAAGGCAAGATCCTTTGGAAGATAAAACCAAAATTTGTGTACTTCTTCCAAATGTTTTAGATAAATATTGGTGGGCTGTTAATTATGGCATTTCAGATGAATCATCACATTTAAATATTGAAGCCGACATTTTTGATGCTGGTGGATATGATAATTTAGAAAAACAAAAGGAGCAATTTAAAAATTGTATTAATGAAAAATATGACGTAATAATTTTAGCCGCAATAAATTCTACCAAACTGAATGATGATATTTCTCTAGCAAAGAATGAAGATATTCCGGTTATTGATCTTATCAATGGTGTTGATTCAAAAGATATCACAGCTAGAGCTTCACTCAGCTTTTTTGAAATGGGAACTATAACAGCTAAATATTTACTTGCAGAACTAAAAACACAACCAAGAAAAAAATTAAAAATAGCTTGGTTTCCTGGTCCAAAAGATGCTACTTGGGTCATCGAAGCTGATAAAGGATTTATGGAAACTCTAAAAGATTATAGTAAAAATATTATCAATGCAGGTTACGGAACAACTGATAAAGAGGCGCAGGCTGATTTGGTAAGAAATTTTCTATTAAAAAATCCAGATACAAATTACGTTGTTGGCAATGCAGTAGCAGCAGATATTGCTGCAAAATATTTTAAAATTAACAAAAAAAAAGCAAAAGTACTTTCTTTTTACATGACTGAAAGTATTTATGAGCATATTTTATCGAATGATGTACTTGCCGCAGCATCTGATTTTCCAACAGTCCAAGCAAGAATATCAGTTAATTTGGTAAAAGAAATTCTAGATATGAAAACAAAATTTATTCAAATTAGTCCCTTTCCTAATATGATTGATAAAACAAATATTAAACAAATTGATAAAAGTATGATCCTCCCCCCAGACGATTATCATTATAAAATTAAAGAGTTAAAATAATTAATATCTATTTCCCAGCGTTTTTTCTCAAAATATTAAGGAATTTTAATATTCATTTTTTCTAACTACAAAAGTCAGATTAGATTTTAAAAATTTGACATTACTTTTTCTGTAATAATATAATTCAGAAGAATATTCCTTAATTTATTTCAAAAAGGAGATACCATGAACTATAAACTAGCTTTATCAGTTCTATCAACGTATTTTTTGTTACCATCAATTTCCTATGCTGCAAAATATGAACTTGATCCTGTGCATACAAAAGTAGAATTTGGAGTTCGACATTTAGGAATTAATACCGTTAAAGGGGAGTTTAAGAAATTTTCTGGTAATATTGAGTACGATGCGAAAAATCCGCAAAACACAAAAGTAAATGCTGAAATTGATGCTAGCTCACTGGATACAGGGAATTCAAAAAGAGATGAACATGTAAAATCAGCTGATTTTTTAGATGTAGAAAAATTTGGAAAAATTACTTTCGTTTCAAAAAGTGCAAAGCTTAATGGAAAAAATGGCTTAAAAATAACAGGAGATCTTACAATACATGGAGTAACAAAATCCGTTGTTTTAGATGTTACAGATATTGCAGGTCCTGGATTAAGTCCACTAGATAAAAAACAACATCTTGGTGGATCTGCTTCTGTAAAAATTGTTCGCCAAGATTATGATATTAAATGGAATGGAGGCGGAATGACCGGGATTGCAGGAGAAGCTGCAGTTGGAAATGATGTTAAAATTCAAATTGATCTTGACTCAATTGAAGTATCTTCTTCAAAATAATTTTTTAATATCAATTTAGTGTCAAAAAAATAATTTTTATATTTACAATCAATTAGTTTTCAATTTTTTTTAAGATATTCAAGTGGTTTAATTTTTTACATTGCACACCAAAATTTAAATAAAGAAACAAATTAATAATATAAAATTACTTTGCTTTTTTGTAAAAATAATAGTAAGTAAAAAATACATTTTATAATTATCATTTTTTCAAAAAAAAATCGTGATTTATATAATTTAATATTTAATTTGGAGTTACTATGAATTTAAAATCTCGGCGTGAATTCCTTAAATTAACAACTCAAACTTCAATTAGCATGGCGGGTTTATCTTTACTACCTAATAGTATTCTTAATGCTTTAGCATCTCCCGTTCCAAAACGAACAGGGACAATCCAAGATGTCGAACATATCGTGATTTTTATGCAAGAAAATAGATCATTTGATCACTATTTTGGTACTTTAAGAGGAGTAAGAGGCTTTGGAGACCCTAGAGCAATTTCCCTATCCTCAGGAAGATCAGTATGGAATCAACCAAATACAGATCATCAATCACATATTCTTCCCTTTGCTTTTAATTCTAAGGAAACAAGTTCCCAATGGATTGAAAATTTGGATCACTCTTGGAAAGAATCACAAAAAATTTGGGCACAACACGATTGTTGGATAGAAAAGAAAAGTCCTCTTACTATGGGTTATTTCTCAAGATCAGATATTCCTTTTTATTACGCACTTGCTGACGCATTTACTATTGGTGATGCTTATTATTCTTCTATTTTTGGCCCTACAGATCCAAATCGCTTATTTTTATTTACTGGAACCAGTGGATTAACGGTAAATGCTGTTGGCGATCACGTTGTCCATAATCGAGATGATGGAAATGAAACAGCAAATATGGAGTTAGATAAAGTACCATATGATAGTTACACTTGGACAACATACGCTGAAAGGTTACAAGCTGCAGGAATTTCTTGGAAAGTATATCAAGAGTACGATAATTATGGAGATAATGCCCTTGCTTATTTCAAGAATTTTAGAAATCTAGATAAAAACTCAGAACTATATCATAGAGCAAGAGCATGGGTTAGAGGATCAAATTCTGAAAATGCTTCTATTTCAAATGCCCAATATTTAGTTGATGCATTTGGCGCAGATATAGCAAATGGAACTTTGCCACAAGTTTCCTGGATAGTAGCTCCAACAAAATTTTGTGAACATCCTATTTGGCCTCCAGGCTATGGAGAATCTTTAACATCTAGGTTGCTTGAGACACTAGCAAGTCATAAAGAAACATGGGAACGAACCGCCTTTATAATCAATTATGATGAAAATGATGGATTTTTTGACCACATGCCGCCATATACACTCCCCGTCTCTCCAAATTTAGGGAAAAGTACTATTTCCAAAAAGGGAGAAATTTATAATGATGAACCATTGGGCTTAGGCATACGCGTTCCTTTATTGGTGATCTCACCATGGACTAAGGGTGGATGGGTTTGTTCGGAAGTATTTGATCATACATCTATTATAAGATTTCTCGAAAAAAGATTTAAAGTCTTTGAGCCAAATATATCTCCTTGGCGAAGGGCAATTTGTGGTGATTTAACTTCAATGTTTAATTTTAAAACTCCAGATGTTACTTGGCCTAAGAACATACCAAATACAAATAATGTAATTGAAAAAACAGATGCTATGAAACAGTTACAAGTACCTATCATTCCCGAGAAACAACAATTACCAAAACAAGAAAAAGGAGTACGACCTGCAAGAGCTTTACCGTATAATTTACTTGTAAATACAAAAATAGATTTTAAGAAAAAAAATGTAAATATTATATTTTCTAATATTGGAAAAAATACAGCTGGTTTTTTTGTATATAATATGCTGAAAAAATCTAGCCCTAAAAATTATACTCTAGGAGCAGCAAATACAATAATTGATAGCTGGAATGAAAATGATTGTTCTAATGGCATCTATGATTTAAATATTCATGGACCAAATGGTTTTTTTAGAAAATTCAAAGGGTCACTAAACCTACAAAATGATAAAGAGTTTCCAATACCAGAAGTCTATTTAAACTATATGAATAATGAATTATTTTTTATTTTTAAAAACTTGGGAAATAAAACTTGTACATTTTATATAACAGATAACTCATATGGTAACAAAGGTATCACAATTAAGGTACCTCCAAAATCAAGTATTAAAAAAAATATTGATTTAACTTTAAGTTATAATTGGTATGACATTACTATAACAATAAATCATGAAAACTACTTTTATAGACAATTTGCAGGGCACTTAGAAGATGGGTTACCAAGTATTAGCGATCCAGCAATAAGTTAACAGCTTACCAATTTAAAAAATATTTAGATAATATTATTCAATATTTTAATTAATTTAATTTTTCCTTTTATAAAAATATACAGCTTAAAATAAAAAGAAAAAATTAAATTAAAGCATTTGACAAATTATAAAAATGGAATATAAGTTAACATAGTCCTTTCTTGTAAAAAATTAGAATTGATATCATTAAATGACAATTAATTCTTTATTCTATTATTTTACAAGAAGTATTCAATGCAAAAAAATTATATACATTTATAATGAGGATTACATGATTAGATTATTTCTTACTTTAGTGTTACTAATAACTGCAAATACTAGCTATGGATTTGATTTAATAAAAGAAATATTTGGAAGATCAGAAACAAATAGAATAACTGGCCCTGCTGATGGAAAAGCAAGATGTATGTCATCAGAACTAAATCCTGATCAATGTAAGGAAGAAAGGGAATATGCTTATGCTGTGGGCTGCATCAATAAAACTGAATATTTATCCTTAGAAAAATTTAATTCATTTCCTAATTGTAACCGTATAAATAAACTTACTTCTTGGTGCTCCTGCGGATGCTTTGAAAGTGGTAGCAGAATATTCTCAGTTGACAAAAAAACAAATAAAGCCGATTACTATTCAATAAATAATGTGATTAGCAATTTTAGTAATTATAAAGTTGTTACTCTAAAAACTTCTTCGACTTTAAGTAAAATTGAAACACAAGAAGTAGATATAAGAGGTATTTCAATTGGCGAAGAAAAAAATCATTTAATTGTTTTTACTGCTGAAAATAATCAAAATCTTTCCGTTACACAAGATCATGCCATACTTCTTTCAACGGGAAAAATCGTCCAAGCAAAAGATGTAAAACTAACTGATAAATTAGTTAAATCAAATGGCCAAGCTATAAAAATAGTAAGTATTAAGAAAAAATACGCTACAGCTGAAGTTCTAAATATTCTAAATGATTCAAGTAATAAAAAGCAAAATATTTTATTTGTAGAAGGATTTATAGTAGGTGATTTATCATGGCAAAACAATTTAAAATCATCTTTAAACTCTATTCTTTTGAGAAAATAAAATGAAAATTAGTAAAATAAAATTATTAATTTTAATATTTTTTTTCTCAGTTATTCTTTTAATTTTAAATAATCAGAAAAATGGATATGAAATTTTAAATAATCAGAAAAATGAAAATGAATTTCCTTCAATTCCGAATATTGAATATAATAAAAAAATTTATACTAATTCCATTACATCTATATTAAAAGAAGAAAAAGAAAACTCTAGAAATCAAAATATTTACCCTCAATCTGATGAAAATACTGAAAAGGAAATAATCTATAAATTCACTTCTATGGTAGAATATTATAATCATATAAATTTCGAGGAATATTTCAATTCTGTTTATAACTATCTAAAAAATTTTAATAACATAGAGACTGAAATTAAGAAAATATTGCTTGATCCCTCATTTGCAATAAGCACTTTCCAAAATAATCAAAGTTATGCAAGAGTTTTTTCGATTAAATTTTTACAAAAACTTGCATTGGATGGAAATGAAGAACCTTTATTAACAACACTTTCTGCAATTGCAATTAACATTTCTGATAAAAAATTTAAACACCAAGGCATTGAGGCTGATTTAGAAGATTTAATATACAACTATGTTGATTTATATAATTCTAATGACTTTATAAATAATTTCGATATGCACATGGAAAAAATTAAATTTAAAAATAACAAATATTCACAAAATGTCCGAGAAATATATGACGACGCAATTTATTATAAACTAGTAAGTAAAAATAAAAATAAAGAAGAAATTAAAAAAATAATGGAAAAACACTTTGCAAATTAAGGTTTAAAATGCTGAAAATAAATTTTATTTTAACTATAATAATATCTCTAATTATAAGCAATATCACTTATGCAAAAAGCAATGATAAAGTACTTACATGTTCTGCAAAAATTTTAAACTACATAATTATGAAATATGGAAATCAAGTTTTAGAAAGTTGCAATAAAAAGAAATGGATTAAAGGGAAAAGCTGCACTGTTACAAACATAAAACCAATTTCTGCTTTAGAAACAGAAGAAAGCAAAGGTCTTAGAGTTCTTATTATAGATGATAGCAGCATGAAATTTACAGGATTAACTAGATATAAAAAGAGAGTCTTAGAGTACTTAAAAGAAAGTGAAAATGGTACTTATATTATAGATGATACTGGAATTAATATAAACGAGTATACAAAATATATATTTCATGACTTACTTAATTTAGAATTTTTTAATAATTTACCTGCAGAGCTATTAGATGAATCTGAACAGATAATTGGTGAAATTTTTAGTTTAGATACAACTAAAGAAAGTTACATTGGCCATAGTAACTATATTTTTAATTTTATTGCTAACAACAGTCCCAAAAGTCAATTTATTTTAGCTTTCAGTGATAATGAAAATTTTTCTAAAATAATGCGCCATGTAGATATGGAAAACGATTTAATCCAAGCAAAAAACATAATTGATAATTATTTTACAAATCAAGCGAAAAGCTTAAATTACTATATCAAAAAAAATGCTATAAATTACATTTCTATGTCATTTGGTCTTAATAGATCTACTATTAAAAACTATTTAATAAGAAGTAAACACAAATCACTTTTAATCGATTACATTGATAAATCATTCTACAATAATTATATCGAAAAATTACTTGAAAATAACGATGCCCTGTTAGTTCAAGCAAATAACTCAAGCACAACAAGTTTTGATGTATCTACAAATTTTTCAGACTGTATTGAAAACAGAAGAAGAATTAGAGTTGGATATTTTCGCGAGTTTGATCAAATTATTCCTGAAAATGGCACATATGATAATTACAATATTAAAAATATGAATTCGCAAAACTGCACAGATGTTTATATTAACTTTCCAATTTCTTTAGAAAGAGATAAAAATAAGAAATTTTATGCTAGAGAAAATGCTCCTTTATTCTCTACACATGGCATAGGTGCAGAAGCACTTCCTGGAAAAATGGTATCTAGTTCATATTCGGTTCCTATAGCAATAGCTTATTTAATATACAAAAAAGAATTTAATAAAATGTATTCAGGTCATGAATTTGATAACTATTACTATATTAGTGATATGCAAAATAATAAATTGTTTATAGATCCCGCATTTCACAAACAATTTCCAGTTTACCTATATGGACATTTAAAATAACTTTTTAAAGGTGAATTATGAAAAATAATTTTATTAAAATTCTTTTGTTTCTACTTTTAAATTTAGGTTGTGCAAAGAATGAGGAGAAAAATGAATATGCATTAAATAGAAATCATGCTTTTACAAATTCACTTAATGAAGAAAGCATCAGCTTAATTGGAAAAGGATATAGTACTATTGAACATGGAATTAGAAATAATTGCTTAATAAATGTACCGTTAAAATTTATAAAAGACATGTCTTCACATATAAGCTTTAATCAAAATTATTCTTTAAAAGAAATACTAAAAAAAATAAATATAAGCATAAATAGTGAGTATCAAAAAAACGATTTTAAATTGCTACTAAATCCATCCTTTACCCAAAGCCTAGAAACTAGTGAATTAAGTTCTTCTATAACAATTATCTCCTCAACAAAACTAGGAAAAGTTACGATTGATCCAAAAAAATCTAGTATTACTGTCCTTTCGAGTACCTACAAAAATTTATTAAAGCATAATAGTAGCGAATTTATAAAACTCTGTGGGAATGAAATTATAAATTCATATGAATTACATTCGCATATTATTTTAAACATCAAATTTCATTTTACAGATTTATCTGCAAAAAAAGCTTTTGAAAGTAAATTTAATACAGAATTTAATGTATTTGAATATTTTAAATTGTCTAATAAAGAAAATATAGACGTAAACTTTAGTTCTTTAAAAAACAATATATCAATTAGTATGACTGGAATTCAACTTGGAGGTGATGCTGAAAAAATACATTCAATATTTAATAGCAATTGTTTTTTTTCAAATTTAGACAATTGTATTGATATTTTTAGTAAAATAAATAATTACATTTCAAAAGAGTATATAGAGCAATTGAATGAAAATGATTTAAGTAAATGGATTCATCTAAATATTAAAACAACTCCGTATAAAAGTATAGTTAGCAAACAAGAAGGAGAAATTTTTAATAATATAGAGAAGAACTTTAATGAAAAATTTAAATTATTTTCAGATAATTTAACAAATACAAAATTAGAAGTATATAAAAAATACGAAGAGACAAAAAAAATAATTAATTCAGAAAATTTTAAGCACTTGTCGAATAATGAAAAAAACCTTTTTTATAGTGAGATGCAATATTATGATAATTTTTTCCAACTATTAAATAAAATATATGATGAATGCGATACGTCACATGAATTTACAGAATGTTTAAAAAACAATGTGGATTTAGATTTAGGGAATGTAAATTCTAAAATTAGCAATTATAAAAAATTAAAAATGAATAAGTACTTAGGTTCATTTTTTCTAGAATTAAACGATTCATTTCTTGGGAACAAATTAGTCAAAATTTCAAGACTAAGTGAAGATATATTAAATAACAATGCAAAAATTAAAATTTCTCTATTAGATAGTAATCATCATCATGTTGAAAATGAAAATATTAAGATTATTTGCCCAATTGGAAAAGTGGACAAACTATTATCCTTTAACTTTAGTGAACTATTTACTAAAACATTCAAACAAATAAAAGAATTTTCAAACGACTATGAGCATAATTTTAGTTCGCAAAATTTTAGCTCAATTTGTGGAGGATCACAAGAAATTTATTTTTCCTCTAAAGTTAATTCTAAAATAAATAAGGTTGTATTATGGGAAATTATGTAATTTCATTTTTAAAAAAAATATTTTTTATAAGTTTATTTTTTTCTATTGATGCCTTTGCAATATTAAATTTATCAAATGAGTCTAATAAAATCGACAATTCTTATATTGGTTATGGTATAAATACTATAAAAAATGAATTAAAAAACAATTGTCTGAAAAATAGCACTTTCGTATTTCATGAGGTAAAAAGTTCATATATTAAGTACTTTCATAATATTTCAGCAAATGATTTTAGTGAAATTTATAATTTTACAGTCAATAATTCAGGAAACTTCAAAGTAGTAAAATTGAAAAATATTGATGAATTTGAAAAAAGTTTAACAAATGATGCTAAGACAATAAATACATCTTTAATTTCAAAAATTACTTTTGGAAATTATATCTTAAATTCTGAAAGTATTGAAAAAATTTATTACTTGAACGATAATGCAACTCACTTAGCAGCTTCCAATATTAATATGTTCTATGATGAATGTGGTAATGAAATTATTGAAAATCAAGAGTTATCCTCACTTTTATTTATAAATGCTTCTTTAAGCTTTTCCACAAAAGAAGAAAAATTAAAATTTGAGCAGGCGTTTACCGGAAATTTTAATATTTTTGATTTAAAAGAAAACTTTATTTTTTTTGAAAATTTAAAAAAATACAATTTTTCAATAAAACTTACAGGTGCTCAATTTGGAGGTCATCCAAAAAATTTACAAAAAATTTTAAAATCAAAACCTTGTAATAAAAATAGCATAAAAAACTGCTTAGATATTTTTGAAAATATTTATCAATATTTTTCTCAAGACTATGTTAATCAATTAGAAGAGCAGTCGATTGAAAATTATGTAACTACAAGTATAAAAACAATTCCCTATTCATCAATTACGATTTTAGATAGTAATAATAATTTAATAAATAATTCTTTTAAAATTAGCAATTCTATTTTTAGCTTTTTCAAAAAATTAGAAGATGAAAAAAACCAAAATAAAAACATCCTAAATCGAACAGAGTTTATAATAAATCATAAAAACTACGACTATTTATCAAAAAATGATAAAGTATATATTGAATATATGCGAGATAAATCTTTAAATAATATAAAATTTATTGAAAATATTTCCGCCAACTGCGAAAAAAATGAAAGTTATTATGAATGTATAGATGAAATTAGAAAAAAGAAGGATAGTGATCAGGAAGTAAGCAATTTAGCTTTAAATTTTCAGGCTGAAAATTATAACATTTTTACCGATGTTTATGAGTTTAAATTAGAACCTATAGTAACATTAATAAATGGAACAAAACATAGCATAAGTACTGTTAACCTAAATTATATTATAAATAAACCAGTTAAGTATGTTTTTTTAGATGATAATGGATATGAAGTTTCTTCAGATTTTATAAGAGTTCATTGTCTTAAAAATTATGCAAAAAGATACAATTTACAACCATGGGATATTATTTTCCCTATAAAAGGTTTAGTAAAATCTATAAAAAAAGCAATTATGAATAAAGAATTTGCTTTACTTGATGTCATTTACAATAAAAAAACCTCTCTTATAAATAGCGCCCCAACACTTTGTGGAGACAATACAGAATTTTTTCTCTCGCTGAATGAAGGATCGAAAATTAAAAAAATAATTGTTTGGAAAGACAAGTATCATGAAAACTAAATATAAATATTTTTTGTTATTTTTTTTCTCAACTTTAATTCAAGGAAAAATTTATCCCACTGAATTTACGCACAATACCAGTATTTCTTTAGGCAAACAGCATTCATGCGCATTGAATTTAAATGAAATTTATTGCTGGGGTGATAATCACTATTTTCAACTTGGAGACTCAGGAGTTGATTCTAGCATTCCTAAAAAAATAAATAATATTAAAAATATTTCAAAAATATACTCTGGTTCAGATCATTCATGTGCTGTAACTGAAAATGGTTTGGTTTACTGTTGGGGAGCAAATTCTTTTAATCAGGTTTCTGTTGAAGATAGCGATAAATCAAAACTTACATTTAATTTGAATAGTAAGCTTAATTTAAAATATATTGCGCAAATGGCTCTCGGAGAGCATCACACATGTGCATTAAACAAAAGTGGTGAGGTTTATTGCTTTGGTGATAATCAATTTTCACAATTTCCCGAATTAAATGTTGAATCTAAAGAAAAACTTCCTTTAAAAATTGTTAATTTACCAAAGATAAAAGAGATTTCAGCTGGTGAAAATCATACCTGCGCTTTGTCAGAGGATAATATTATTTATTGCTGGGGAAAAAATGACAATGGACAGCTTGGAAATGTTTTTACAAATGCAAAAAAATCTGATGTTGTGAGAGTGAGTAATATAAATAATGTAAGACAAATATCTGCAGGTGGAAATACAACTTGTGCTTTAAACTCAATAGGAAACGTTTATTGCTGGGGGAGTAACGAATTTGGACAAATTGGAACAGATCCAAATTTAGGAAAAAAATCCTATTCTGAGCCACAAAAAATAAAACAATTAGAAAATATTTTAATGATAACAGTAGGTGAAAACCATGTCTGTGCTTTAAATTCAGAAAATCTTGTATACTGCTGGGGTGGGAATTTAAATAAATCATTTCAATTAGGACAATTTACAAGAGATATAACGAATCATATACCAAAAGAAGTACCAAATTTGATTAATGTGCAATCAATCAGTGCTGGAAGTTTTCATACATGTGCTTTAACCAGTGACACCTCAATTTACTGCTGGGGAAGTAACTTCCAAGGGCAACTTGGGAATGGTACTTTTCAAGAAACAATTGGACCAACTAGGGTAACAGAAAAATTGAGCAATAAAACTAAAAATAAGGAATATTTTTTAGCTTGTTATATATATAGAATGAGCGATTCAGCAAACAAAAAAGATCTGTTAAAAGTAATTGAAGAAAACTCTATAGAGACTATTTACTTTGGAGTAGATCCGCAAGCAAATTCAACGACAGATTATTTTCGCCCAAATGGGTATGAAGAAAATGGTTTTTTTATAGAAACAAAATATACTTATGAAGAAATGCTAAATAGCTGTAATAAAATTTTATACTTAAAAAATAAAAATAGTAACGCTATGCTCTTAAAAAAAGTCTATGACTTTAAAGTTGTTTCTTATAATGACAAAAAAGTTAAAATCTTTCCAATTCAGTTCTATTTTTTAAATAGCCATAATAGTATAAAAAGAATAGTTATTTTTGGTGACAGCTTATCAGATAACGGAAATTTATTGCACTCAACAAAAGATTCTCTACCAGGTTTTCCTTATTTTAAAGGAAGATTTTCAAATGGTTTAGTTTGGAATGACTATTTAAGCATTCAAACAAAATTACCTGTATTAAACTACGCAGTAGGCGGAGCAAAAGTAAAATCAGAAATAAATGAGCGTATATATCAAGTTCCACAGCTTTTAACAACAGGATTTCGTAATTTAATTATTCGCAGTATGAATAGTTCAATAAATAAATATATAAATTCATTAGTAACCTATAACTCTGAATTTGATAGCAGTCACATCCACTCTCCAAATGAAACACTTTTTATAATATGGATAGGTGGAAACGATTATCTTGAACTTATGGAAAATAAAAAACTGTATATGAAAACTATTGATACAGAAAACTTCAGCTTTACTGAAAAAGTAGTTAGTAACATAAATGAAAATATTTTAAAATTAAAAGATATTGGCGCCCGACATATTGCAGTTATAGGACTACCTGATTTAGGTTTAACTCCTGAACTTCTTTTAAATGGAAACTACGACTTTGGCTTAGGAAAATATCATTCAGCTAATCTTCTTTCAGAAAAAATGTCACAGCTAGTTAATAATCACAATACTCTTTTACAGGAAAAATTAGCCTCAGCAGTTATTGAGAGCAATTATTTAAATATATATTTCATAGATCCTAATAAATTTTTTGTAAATATATACAATGGAGTAGATTTTTTCAGTGATAAAAAATTTAATTATGCAATAACAGAATTAAATAGCGATATACAAAATCCGTTGCTGAATCAAAGTAAATACGTGCAAAAACCTTGCTTTAAATGGAATATTATTGGTTTAAGAGCATTTTTAAATGATTTAAAAGAACAAAATCTTTGTGATGAAATTAAAAATATTTACAATATAAAATCAATTTTTTGGGATAATGTTCATCCTACTAGTTATACTCATTGTTTTCTCTCATATGCAATCCAAACCAAACTGGCTGAATTTCATTTGATTCAAAAACCAAAGAAAACTCTTTTAGAACAAAGAGCTTTCTGTGATTCAGGACTTTTTGAAAGGAAAAATTATGACTAATGTTAAGAAATTACTTACAATTCATATCTATGAAGTTTTTTAATGTAATTGCTTCATTAGATTTATTAGTAACCTTTGTTCCATCTCCACCATTATCATTTAATAATATCACTTCTTCATAGCTGCCATTTGGATTTGCTTTTCTCGCTAAATAAACAACTCCTGGCCCATCTACTGGTGCCATTTCACGCATGAAAGGTCCTCTTTGAGAATCAGCTATAGTTTTTTCTAAGTCACCAGATATTTTTACTTCTTTTGTATATTCATTTTGAATATTACCAGCCGTTGTAGTAATGACTACTTTATTACTAAACATTGAGTTTTTATAAATTTCACATTTTGTCGAAGTACTATAAAAAGGCAGTACAAATCCAGAATTTGTTGTTTTTATTAATACTGGCCCAATATAAGGAATGATTGAAGCTGCAAAAGAATAAGATGAAACTAAAAGAGTTGAAACCGACAATAGTTTTAGCATAAAGAAGACCTCTGATATATTGTTTATTTAATGATTCAATTTTTTATCCTAATTTATACTAATTGTAAACTATTTTTCTATATTTTTCACTTATAATTCATTCATTATTATTTGATAAAATATAAAAATATTAAAATTGAAATGGGAAATATATTGAACTTTTATTTTTATGAAATGAGGTAATTAAAAATTAATAATGCTATTAAAAAATAATAATTAGTTGTTATATAATAACTATTGAAAGAAATATTTTTAAGTTTGTTAATTATAAAATCAAATTGAATTTAATTTTTAAGAAGCTGAATAAAATGTTCCATTACTGCTTTTGCATGAGCTGGACAAGAATCTTTTTCTACATTTTTGAATTGAGTATCATATCCCACAACTGTCTTGTATTTTTCCGACAACTGAGAGTAACGATATTTTAAAGTTTCAGATAATAAAGAAAAACAATTTCCCGATTCAACATGCGTAATTTCCCAATAACCGTCAATAATTTCAAAATATATATCAAATTTAGGCAATTGAAAGCTACTATCATTTTTTATTACTACTGGTGGATTAATTCTTTCTACACTAAACTTTACTTTTTTTTCAGTTTCTTGGACACAACTTTCAGAAATTGTATTGTGTGTATGAATACCATATCTAAATTCTGTTGGTATTTTATTAATTTCATGAATACTATATGCATCATAAAAAACATTTTGGAAAAAAATTGTATTACTTTTTATTTTTCCTAGTAATAAATTACAAATATTTTCTTTTGAATTTAAATTACTATTTTTAAATAGTGTCTTATTTTTTTCTGTTATAGAAATTTGAAGCGGAACAGAAAAACTATTAATTGAAATTAGAAAACAGTAAATAGAAATTAAAAATTTAATTTTTAGCATTTTAATTAACTTTCTTTTTGGTTTTAATAAAATAAGAAATATTCTTAATAAATAATTCATTTTTTATATTTTCTATATTATCTTCAGTATATATTTTTGGCATTAAGTTATAAGCATAAGGTAGATCGCTAATTTTTATTGTGTATTTTTTAAATTCAGTTGGGTGATTACCAGAAAAACTACCCACTATTTCTTCCATTGCAACTGGTTCTCTATAAATAATATTATAATTATTTTCAACTTCCAAATAAATATAATGTCTTTGTTTATTAATATGGTATTTAGAAGCCAATTCTATTTCTACTTCCAAATCTAATTTTTCCTCAGTGTTGTAATAAAAAATGGGGGGAAAATATATTAAATTCACATTATCTACTTTTAAATATTCAAAACCATTATTTTTTATTGTAAAAAAACTTAAATCATGATTCCATTCTTTAATTGCCATAGGATTTAACTTAAAAGAAGTTCTATAAAAAAGAGGTTCGTACGCTTTAAAGACTTTATCTGGATACTTTATTTCAGGGGAAGAATTTTTCTCAATTTTAAATTCTTCTTTATATGATTGATTTTCTTTAGTTTTCGTCTCGCCTTCGTCAAAATGCAAACGGCAAGAAGTAAATACAAAAATGCCTGTAATTATATTAAAAAATATTGTTTTCGTTCTCAAAGTTCCTCCCTGGAATAAGAAAGCTAAGTAAATAGAGAGTCAAAACTTAATACCTTATAAAAAAAAATCAAATTACTGAGCAAAAAAATTTTCTTAACATTATTTGACTGTTATACAATTAAATTAACTTACTTAAAATAACTAAATGATTAAATTAAGTAAAATATTTTGCTTTAAAAACAGGGAAATTAGAATGTCATCATTTATGTTGTAAAATAATTATCACATAATCAAATAAAATTAACATATTCATTCTAATACTATAAAGAAACAGAAAATAGATGGAATAAATATTATAAAATTTAAACTTTATTTTAATCATTAATTAAAATAAATATAATGCATTTTTTTGTCTAAATACTTCAAGATCTTTATTGAACTGGTAACATTGTAATTCATATTTTATAGGCGTTTTGCCCAATTGAAAATTTCTGATATGTAGTCAATCGATATAAAAAATTTGACGCAAACTATTTAAAAATTAAATTACAATAATACTTAAAATGAAATTTAATTTACCTTAATTTTTAAAGGAAAATCTATGCGAAAAAGTATTGAAAAAATTCCTGTTAGTTTATTTGGTGCCGTAATGAGTCTTTCTGGTTTATCAATTGCTTGGAAACAAGAAGAATCTTACTATCAATATAATTTTCACATAAGCTATTTTTTTGTTATTATAGCAACTCTTACTATAATTATACTTTTAATCAGTTATCTAATAAAATATTTTATTGCCAAAGAAAATGTCCTTGCTGAATTTAGTAATCCTGTCACATTAAATTTTTATGGAACAATTCCAATTAGTTTTTTACTTCTTTCAAATTCATTTTTTGAAATTAATTATACGCTAAGTCTATGCTGTTGGATCATAGGATTAATCTTAATATCTATTCTAGCATACTACTGTTTTTATAAATGGCTTAATAGTTCTCATCCCATTAGTACCTTAAATCCTGGCTGGATGATTCCGATTGTAGGTACTTTGGATGTAGCGGTGTCTGGTATTAAATTAAATTTTCACTACACTACGCTTTTTTTTACGGGTATTGGCCTTATATTTGGTTTTGTTTTCTTCACTTTAATCCTTTATAGAATTGTTTTTATTGAACCCATTCCTTTTAAACTACAGCCTTCATTTTTTATATTAACAGCACCATTTACCGTAGGTTTATCTGGTTATTTAGATATTTACCATAATTACGATTTTTTTTCTCATGCACTATTTAGTATTAGTATTTTTCTATTGCTAGTAATTATAGGAAAAATTTTACTTATTAAAGATTGTTGTCCTTTTATGCTAACATGGTGGGCAGTTGGTTTTCCGATTGCTGCATTTGTCAATGCATGTGAAAAATCATTTTATTTCAATCAAAATTTTTATTTTGCTTTATTAACAAGAACTGCATTAATCTTTGCTACTGGAGTGATAGTATTTTTAGCTTGCTTAACTATATATAAAATAATAAAAGGAGAATTATCCAAACTATAACAAATGAATATTTTTTAAATTATCTTTAGTGAGTTTAATATTTATTATTACTTTATTTTAAAATATCCAATCATTTATTTATATATTTTATAACTATATTAGACCAAATATTCACAATAACTTACCTCAATTCTATTTTTATTGAAATCATATTTTTTAATTGTTTTAGTAATAATTTTTTCCATTTTTTGTCTGGAGCAATGTTTAACTTAGCAATGTCAAAATTACAGCACTAAAAATAATTCCTAAATATTAAATTATCTAAACCAACTATATTACTAAATAAATATTCTAAGTTATGAAACAATTGAAATGTGTTTATCTAAATTTTTAAATCTAATTAGACTTCCTATTTATACAACATTTTATCTTTGTATAGTATTTTTAATTTTTAAATTTAATTATTCCCTAGCAGATTGGCAACACCATAATTCATTTTTAATTGGTGAAAGAGCTGCTGGAATGGGTGGTGCATATACTGCAATATCCAATGATCCTTCTGGTATATACTACAACCCTGGTGGAGTTGCTTTTGCAAGAGACACGGAAATTAGTTTATCCACAATAGGATATTTTATAGAAGATATTAAAATAAATTCTATTTATGGGATAACTGATTATCAATATGAAATTAAAAATTCAGATATAATAAGTGGTTTTTTTGGCTTTACGAATAAATTTACTTTATTTGATGAAGAGTATTTTTTTGGTGTAGCAGTTTATGTTCCAGACCATACGAATGTGAATACTAAACTTTATTTTAATTCTCGAAGTTTTCTTAATAATATACCAATAGCACGGTTTATTGCAAATAGTAGAGAAACAGGGAATGAATCTGATTATCAAATTTCGTTGTCTAAATTAATAAACAAAGATTTAGGTTTAGGTATTGCATTAGGTATTTTCAATATCCAACAAGATGAATTAAGTATGAATTATCTACAAGTTGGACCATATACTGCATTAAATTTATACAATGAACAAGATTTCACTAGTAATATTAGTTATTATATTAGAGGAATAAACTTTAATCTAGGTATTTTATATAAAATAACTGATAATTTATCTACTGGATTCGGAGCAAATTTTAAATTCCCAATTATGCAAAATTTTTCCGGACAGTATATAAATAGTTTGTACGTCCTAAATTCAGATGGCACGCCTTATACAGGACCAATTAATTTAACAAATCTTTACTCAAACCAAATTAGTACCGATACAAATAATACTATTGTTAAAATAATGCCAATTCGCTTTACTTTAGGCATAGCATATAACGCAACAAAAAATATTTTATTTTCTTTTGATTCAAGTTACATTACGGGAATGCATTCTTCAGTTGATAAGCTCAGTTTAAAACCTATTTTTAATTATGCTTTAGGTAATGAATTCAAAATACTAGATCAATTTGCAATTCGATTAGGTTTATTTACAAATAATTTCGCTGGCTCTAGTTCTTCATCTGAACAAATTATCAATGCAGACTTTCTAGGTTTATCTACTGGATTAGCTTACACTAATGAAAATAAAACGACATACAGTTTAACTACTGTTTATCAAAAAACCTCTTCTGCCCAATATTATAATTCTGATTTAGCAGCTCAAGGAACTTATCCAAGTGTTTCCTGGTACTCACTAGCTATCCTTGCTGGCATTTCAAGCTCTCTTTAAAGAAAAAAAGAAAATAAGCTTGAATTAAAATTTCTTATTTTATATTTTAAATTATAATTTACATAAACTTGTTATGTAAATTATAATTTAAAATATATTACACTAGGATTATTATAAAAAATGCCAAATTACCTAAAAATTAAAAATTTAGAGAAATCTGAGTTAAAAATTAACTCACTGAGCAAAAATAATCAATTTAATCAAGATAAATTCATGAATTGGATTGAATCTCCTAGTTATTCTTTTGTTATATTATTTTTTAAATTTATTAAGGAAGATTTTTATCAAACTGGAGATCTCTCTTTTTTCAAAACATACTTTGAAGATAACTGTAAGGAATTTCAAAATTATTTAGTTAACTTACAGGAAATAAATTGTACAGTTGTGAAAAATAGCTATATTTCAACAGATCTAATGCGTCCTGCAAAAGAAATGCAGCAAAAACTAATCCAAATGACTAATAAAATGTCGGAATTAGAAAAACAAGGTTGCGAAATTAGTAACACTATGCGTGATGAAATTTCTTATGAACAAAGGCGGTTTCAAAAGTTTAATGAAGACACTCTTGGCAAGTTTACCCCGGATCTAAAATCATTGCTTTCTAGCTACGACACTCTTGGACAATCAAATGACTTAACAAATCTAGATGCTATTCTAAAAAACAGAAATGGTTCGGAACTATTAGATACCTTTTTTTCTTCTGATGATGAATCAGAGTTAGAAGGTGTGGATAGAGCTTCTGCTTACTTGCTCCGTTGTACACACGCCTTATATGGTTCTATACAAGATCAAAATATAACCATCCAAACGAGTTATTGCCACTTTCAAAAAGAATTTACTTTCTATAATGAATTAGAAAAAGATATAAGACAATATAGTATAGATAAAAAAGGATGCTACTTTTATTTTTTAAATGAAGTAAATAATTCAAAATTAAATTATGGCTTATTTGTATATCATAAATTTAAAAAAATGCAGTTATGCTTTTATCATCCTAATCAAGGAATAACTGAGTTATCAGGTTCTGAACTTCCTAAATTAAAAAACATACTAGAAAAAATATTCAAAAAAAATGGAGACAACTACTGTTCATTTAGAATATTTCTTCCTATAAAAGATAAAAATATTACAATAGGGAATGAAGAGTTATTATCCTCTACATTATTTACTGTTATAAAACAATCTGCTTATTCATACAAAGAATATATACAAACACTAAAAACATTTTTCCTATCTAGTGAGCAAAAAGCAATAATAACATTCTGTAATGAATCACTTACATATTCTGCGGATGCTGAAGGAATTACAAATACTGTTACTGCATTTTTTTCAAAATTTTCTGAGTTTATTTTTAAAATAAAGTCAAATAATTTACAAATTCAAAATAAATCATTTTTTGTTTTTTTCTTAATTAATTACTTAACACGATTTAATAATTTAGCCAATAAGCAATTAAACACTTTAGAAATTGGTTTAGGTACTGATAAATTATCAGATTATGTATTAGATTTCTTTAATAGCAAAAATGAAAGAAAAGATTCCCTAAGTCAAAAAACAATAACTACAATATTTCTTGAAGTATATAATAATGTTTGCAAAGTAAATCATAGAATTCCATTTTCAAAATATTTTAAAAACAAAGAGTTGTCAGAAAAACAGTCTAACATAATTGATAAACTTTTTGAAAGTTTCGATTTAGATATTAAAACAACGCTAACTGATTGGAACCGCCAGGCCATAATCTATAATGAAAGATACCTTTCAGGAAGAATTGACGGTAAATATACTCCTAATTATTCAATTGAGTGTATTGGAAAAACTCCTACACCAAGCACTAAAGTACCAAATATTCAAGAATTACAAACTCACTTTGCAAAAGCAACTCAATGCCAAGATGTAAAATTTCTAGATTTTTGTTTAGGAGTATGTAACCAGACACATTTTTTTGGTTTAGGACACCTACTAGTAGCACACTTTAATATAAATCATAATGTTTTGATAGGATTGAGTAAAAAGTATATTTACATTCAAAAAATTGGGAAAAATAAGTATGATTTTATGATCCTATTTTATATTGATCAATATGAAAAAATTGGGGTAGAAACAAACAACCTTAAAAAACTAAAAGATCCTATTTACTTCAGTTATGTTTTTATGCTTGATACAGAAGCCCCACAACTTGTTGCAAAAAATATTCGTGTTGGTTTTCTTAATAAAACTAAAGAAACTCCTATTAATACAGTGATACAAAATCAAATCATGGAAGCCCTTCAAGATGAAATGCTGAATCAGTTTTATACCAATAAAAAGACAAATCTTTTGCAATTATCTAATTACTAAAAGACAAAATATCCTTTCTTTATAAAATGCACTTTTTCATGTATTATCAAATAGAAAATTTCTTGCATTATAAAAATTTTTTATTATAACAAGTTGTTTTATAGAGTAAGAGCTTTATTAGGAGAGTAAGATGAAGTATTTATGCGTTTTTTTTGTCTTTTTTATAACTAGTTGCATTCATTTTCAAACAATAAAAGTTATAGGATTTGATAAAGAAAAAAACACTGTTACTTTTATGGGTGAGGAATGGGATACGAAAGAAGAATATCAAAAAGAGGCAGACATTTACTGCAAGAAAAAAGCTAGTTTAATCAAAATGATTAGAGTTGCTGAAGGAACCAAAACGACTGTGGAAAGTGACAAAAATAATAATTCCACAAGCGCTAAAACTGTCCCCATAATACGTTATCAATACACATTTAAATGCGAATAAATGTCTAAATTTATTTAATTTATTATATATATTTTTATGAGTAAATATTTTTCATAATTTGTTTTAAAACAATTAATTTTGCTCAAAATTAATGAATACTAAGATTAGAAAAAAACACCATTTTTTTCCTGCTATTTTAAACATTCTTTAATTATTTTGATTTTTTCGAGTTTTTAGTTTTTTCCGAAAGATATAATTAAATATTTTTTCTTCAATATAGATTTTTTTAAAAATTTGGCTTAAAAAAATGTTTGTTCAGGAAGAAAAAGTAACAATACTCTTTTCTCACTACTTAAGAGTTTTCAATAAAATAAATTAGTCTTTTATTAACAAAAAGTTTGTAACTGTGGAATTTTTTAATTACAACAATTTAAATTTAAAGGTCATATTTATGAAAGTTAAAATTTCAAAACTGCTTTTCCTACTTATGTTTATTTCTAGTTGCAAAAAAAACGAGACAAGTGATAAAAATACAAATGAAATAAATTGGGGCCAGTGCGATAAAAGTACCAATTCATTACGAATTAGCTGCGCTAATATAACAGTTCCCATGAACTGGAATGATGAAAATAGCAAAAAAATAAATATAAGATTTATGAAAATAACTTCAAAAGAAAACAATCCAAATAATCAGACATTATTTTTTAATCCAGGAGGTCCTGGTGGTTCTGCAATTGAAATTGGAAAAGGATTATTAGAGACTGATTTTGCAAAAAATTATGATATTATTGCTGTAAATCCTAGGGGCTACAATGAAGTAAAATGTAACGACGATATATTTCCTTCCTCAATTATAGCTAACAATAAAGATCAATTTGAAAAAATAAAAAAACAAAGTTTAGAATATATTAAATCATGCTATAGTTTAAGCGGAGAAATTATTGATTATATTGATACAAAACATGCTGCTTACGATTTAGAAGCCGTAAGAAAAGCTTTAAATTTAAAAAAAATAAACTATCTGGGTGTCTCTTATGGAACACATTTAGGTGCAACATATGCAGAAATATTTCCTAATAGTATTGATAAATTAATATTAGATTCAGTCATCGATCAAACAATACCAATTGAAGAGAGGCTTAAATTTGAAACGCTAGAGACCAAAAATATTTACAACAAGTTTATCAGTTGGTGTAAAAATAGTAAAAAATGCGCTTTAAATTCTGAGCCAGATATAGAACAATATATCAACGATTTTTTTTCCAGTGACTTTTATTTTATAGATAAAAACATTGTTACTAAAGAAATGCTAAAAATTTATGTTTTAAATCAGTTATTAAATTTTAGTGATCTAGAAAATCTTTCCTTATTTTTGAAAAATAAAAATGAAATAAAAAACGAGAAAATTTCAATCAACTATTCTCTTGTATTCTTAACAAATTGCCTAGATAGAGCAAAAGAAGAATTTACTTTTGAAAAATATACTAATTTAAAAATTCTTAGCAAAAATATTTTCCCAAATTTTGCTGAAATTATGTCAGAATTTAGACTTAGTTTTTTCTGTTCTAACTGGAATAAGACCAGTTCAAATGAAATAAAAAGGTATAGTATAAATCCTAACCAAAAGGTATTAATTTTAAATTCTGAAGCTGATGCTCGGACTCCAAAAGGAAATGCCGAAAATTTACTCAATCAAATCCCATTTGGAAGATTGCTAATAAGCAAAGAACCTGGGCATGGAGTGTTTAATAGACCATGCATTAAAGAAAAAGTTCTTAACTACTTAAATAATGACATTCTTCCCAATAACTACACCTTGTGTGAAGAAAATGCTAATTTAATTGAGAAATCTTATTCATACTAAGATATTTGATCAAAAATACCTATCCTAAAATAAAATAATTTATGAGATGAATTTTGTTATAATAAATTATTGTTTTTTTTATTAAATAATATAATTTTGTGAAGTGTTAATGAATACATATAATTTTATTAAAATGTATTATCAAAATAAATATATTTAGCATCTAATTTTAAAGAAATTTTCTTCACAAAGATTATAAAAGAGATAAATAAAATGGAAGCATTGATCAGCAAAAGTGAAAATACAATCAAAAACAAATTGCTTTTTATTCCAAGTAAACTTAGTAAATGCTCTACATATGAAAATGATCAATACTTTATTTGCAAATCTCCATTTAAAACTTCTATGTTTAACATCGTCTGGATAAAAGGGATTATGCAGGAAAGTATTGAAAATGAACTTTCAAAAATTGTAAATATTTTTAACCCGCTTCCTTTTGCACTATGGATAGGGCCGAACACATTTCCAACAATTCCTGAGAAAATATTTAATAATTTAGGTTTTGTCAAAGAAGCTAATGAAATAGGAATGCATTTTGACCTTAAGTTCTTAAAAGTAAGTGATATTAGTTACAATTCATTAAGCATTATAGAAGTAAAAAATGAGCAAGATATGCTAAAATTTATTAGTGTACTTGAAGTCTATGATCCTTTAGTACGAGATTATTATCTAAATGTTTTAAACGAAATAAATAGCAATTCACAACCTTTTCGCTTTTTTTGCTTAATTCTAGAAGAGAAACCAGTTTGTATTGCCTCCTTGTTTTTTTATAAGAATTATTGTGGAATTTTTGATGTTTTAACAGGAGAAAGTTTTCAAAAAAAAGGGTATGCATTTAAATTAATGATTTTTTTAATGAACTATGCCAAAAATTATGGTTCCTCCCATATTTTTTTAACAGCTTCATCACACGCCGCCCTATCCCTGTATACAAAATTAGGATTTGCACGTCTTGGAAATTATGAATGTTATGAATATAAGCGATAATTTACTTTCCCTGAAAAATTTGTTATTTAGTTATATCAACTAAATTTTATAAATTTAGTAAATTTTTTACGACTATAAAAATTATGGTATTCTATGAATAGTATCCACTTTCTCCATGGTTTTTTAGGCTCTCCTAATGATTGGAGCATTTTTAATGATGATTTAATAAATCATTCATTCTTTTTTCATTCAATAGCTGATTACATGCAACCTAAAAAGCAAAATGATAAAACTCACTTTGATTCATGGGTCAACAATTTTAATTCTCATATTTCCAAAGAAAAAAATACTAAAAAAAATATCTTAGTTGGTTATTCTTTAGGAGGAAGGCTTGCATTACATTCTCTTGCAAGTAGTAATTTTTGGAATGCAGCAATTATAATTTCAGCAAATCCAGGACTAATAAATGAGCATGAGAAAAAAATAAGAATTAAAACAGATAATGAATGGGCAAATCGTTTTAAAAATGAAAAATGGGAAAATGTTATTAAAGCATGGAATTCTCAAAGTGTCTTTTCTAACTCGCAATTCTCAATAAATAGAAAAGAAAATACCTTTTGCAAAGCAGAAATTTCTAAAATGTTAAAAAATTATTCATTAGGTAAACAGGAAAATCTTCGAAATAAAATTAAGTTATTAAATATTCCTATTCTCTGGTTAGCAGGTGAAAAAGATCCAAAATATGTGAATATTGCTTATGAAATGCAAGAATTGAATAAAAATATTGCATTACAAATTATTCCAAATGCTGGACATCGAGTACCTTGGGAAAACCCTCAAGAGTTTAAAAGTATTTTGCATAATTTTCAGGTTTAAGTTAATTAATTATTTTGCAAGATTTATTTATTCTGTCAAAGAGTTGTTAACTTAAAATGGTGGATTCAGTTTCCATGAATCTTGTGAGAAATGCGCTTCATGCCATAGTTGATCTAAATTCATATAACTATCGCTGCTATTAACTCCTATTGTTGAAATTGGTATTCCAAGCAAATTTAAAGACTCTCTTAAAATGAATATTCCAGGTGCAATTTTATCGTCGCTTAATCCAAATGGATACCATGGTGAAAATATGTTTGCGGCAGGTTGTGCTAATTTATATTCCGCTCCAAATTGATTTATACAATTTAATTGAAATTCTTTTATTACATTTTCTGGATCATTTTCAGTTACTTTGAAATATTTTACTTTTCTTTGCTTTTCTTGGTAATAATTTGTTTTTTCGGTTTTTTGTAATGAAAAGCTCTCAATTCCTTTTACAGTAATTATATTTCCACAACCATCTTTAAGCCAATTCCATTTTGCTTCTTTAGTCGCACAAAATACAAATTTAGTTGTTTCTTTTGCAGATGAAATTTGTGGTGTAAGAATTGATAAAAACACAAAACTTATTACTGTTTTTTTGAAATTTTTATTCATATTTTATTTCCTTAAATAAATGATTTTTATCTGAATAAACAAAAATATTTGTAATTTTTGTTTATTCAGATAAAACATTAATTTTTTTTTGTGTCAAATTAAAATTGCTTAATTAATAAGGATTAAAAAATATCTATAGAATACCGAATAATTTTTTAAAAATATTTTTACATATTGATTATTTTAACTTTTACATAATAATTTAAAAATTGAAAAAATTTGAACAAAAAATTTAAAGTTTCAAACTTGAAAAGCTTTATTAAATACTATTGCTTTAAACTAATTATTTTAATAACTTATCTAACATCATAAACTAAAGTACTTAAATTAAACCCATTTTGCTTTGCTATATCAAGCAATTTTTGAAGAGTTTCAGAATCAACCATTTCATCACGAGTCAAAATCCAAAGCATATCTTTTTTAGGTGTTCCAACGACTGCATATTTATAGGAATCATCAACAAAATACACATAATAATTAACTCCTTTAAAAAAGTTAACAATATCAGTGACCCAATTAAAACTCACAAGTAAACTTCGACCGCTGAGATCTTTCGGATCTACCTTTGCTTTACCAGTAATATCTTTTATTGATCCGTCACTTTTAAAACAGGTATTGAGAACTTTTACATTCCCATCTTCCTTCATAGAGTATTCAGCAGAGGAAGAATTACAGTCCTTTTGAAAAAAAGTTGGCAAACGCGCTTGCTCATACCATTTCCCCAAGTACCTAGGAAGATCAAGATTACATCCAGATCCTGTAAAGCCATTACTTTCAATCCGACACATTGAATTTTGTGATGCAACATTGTTACTATTTGCATAGGATGTACAAGCATAAAGTAAACTAGAAATTATGATGAATATTTTTTTCATTTTAATATCTTCCAAATGTTAAATTTAAAGGGTTAATAAGAACCTTTATACCCTATTCACATTTTATTGTAAAATTATATGAAGTAAAATAGAAAATTTTACTATACCGTGATAGTACATAGTAATAAAAAAAATTTAACCGTCCAAAAAATATTATTTATCCGAATTTACTATAATTCCAAATATATTTTTAATAATTTAAAATTATATATAAATTGAAGAAATTTCATTTTTATGTTTTCTGTATTTCATGATATTTTCGTCCAAAGAAAATATTAAGCAACTATAATAATTACAAAAATCTTCAATACTGGATAAAAATAGGGACGGGCTATTTTTATGTAATTATTTATTTATTCCATAATCATGAAAGGTCAAAATGAAAAAAAAGACTTATAAATACATAAAATTGTATACACTGTTTATTTTTTCTCAATCTTTTGTAATTTCAAAGGGACATGCAACATACACATGTCCCATTACAAACGTTACACTCAAAGAACATAAATTATCAAAGGAGAACAATGTCATTAAAGTGAAAGATTCTTCACAAAATCCTGATGAAGTATTTAATATTTTTAAACAAGCAATTACAAAAATAAGAAATAAAGTTTCAAATCAAATAAGTGAAGCAAGAAATTTAAGAAATAATGGTCAGCAAACAAACGATATTGAAAAAATTGAAAAAAAAGAGGCTTTAATTCTCCATAATTTACAACATCAAAATTCTGAAATTGAAGCTAATTATGGAAAACGATTTAATGATCTTATAGCTAAAGAAGATCCAAAAGTTTTTTCTTATGCAAAATTTATAGAAGAAAATAGCAATGATGTGAAATTTGAAATTTACTCTATTAGTGGAGAGTATCATATTGAAAATCCACAAAATGAGAATACTCATTTTGCAAATGTTAAACCTGAGAATGAGAGAAAATTATCCTATTTTAAACCAATTGATCAACAATTGGCTGATAAGTATTACAAAGAAATAAGTGGTTCTAGCGAAAGTATAGATTCTTTAGAGAAAAAAATAGACAATTATATCATTAGTTACAAAAATGAAAATAAGCCTGATTTAAAAAATAAATTTATAAGATTAATGGAAGATAACTATAAAAAAATGATAGATACTTTTAACAAAACGTTAAATACATTTTCTCTATTAGATCATAAGGCTCAAGTACAAAACATTCACGAAGGACACGCTGAAAATGGAAATCAAACTAGATTTTCAGATGCCGAAGCAAAAATATTAGAAAAATTATTGGATCTTACTCCACCTTCACAAAGAACAAGAAGTGCAAATGACTTACTTAATGAGCATAGAAATTATTTAGCAAAATTTAAATCCCTTAAATTATACGATTTAAATCAGGATGTAAGAGGTACCTTAAAAATTTATACCTCACTAGAAACCTGTCCTTCCTGTAATAATGCTTATGTACTATTTGATGCTTTAAGACCAAATATTAAATTAGAAATTTATACTTTAGATAAAGAACTCCAGATGGAAGTTTATAAGACTAAATACTAAAAAACGAATTTTAAATTTTTAAAAATTGAGGGAAATGATGCTGGAAAAAGTATTTTTTACTAAAAATAAATTGATGTTATCAATATCTTTTATTTTTATCTTGAGTTGTGAAAAAAGAACTCAAAGTATTGAAGATGAGAACAAAAAAGAGCTTACAAGAAGTTTTAACGCAAACGGAAGTTGTGGAGGACTATTTTCAGAGAAAGAAGAGTTTTTTAATCAACTATCTGATGGTGAATTATATAAACTAAATTTTGAATTAAATTACTTATACTCCTTAAGCGAAGAAGATATTTTTTTAAAGTATGATTTATCTAAAAAAATATTAGAACACTTGGAAACAGTAAAAAGTAAATATAAGAATTTAGCAGAAAATAAACATTTACTTGATCTAACAAAAACATTACAAGATGAAATTGAAATTAACAAAAATAGAATAGAAACAGAATCAAAGTATCAAGCCTCTTTGTTTGAAAAAACATATAATAAATTAATTAAAAATAAAGATGAATTTTTCTTACTTGATTCATTAAATGAAGATGAAAGCAGTATTGAAATACTTAATACACAAAATGAAAATAAATACTATAAATCAATTAATGATAAAGAACTTAAAAATATTAAAAATTTTAAAGAATTTATCGAAAATCATTCAAATCAGTTTTACAGAAAAGTAAATCATACTGATCATTTTAACGTCTCGCAGCCATCAATTGGTTTATCGCACGCATTTTTATTAAAAAATGTTGTGGATTATTTCAATAGTGAGAATTCAGGGCAAGGAGAAGATGATTCAAATCCAACTCTAAGGAAAGTTATAAAAGCACAAGTATACACAAATTTGCTGCAATTAAGTTTGGATGTTGTAGATAGTGGTCTTAAAACTGCGCATATTGTAGAAATAATAAGAAGTAATGGGTTAAATAAATTTAATATATTCAGAACATTTTCTAACTATACAGCTAAAATTAATACCGGTTTAAATTTCTTAAATCTTGCATATGATTACTTTGAGTTAACACATTCCAAAACAAATGCAGAATTAACTCGTTACAGAACTCAATTCGGTTTTGATTCAACTTCCAGTGCATTTATTTTAGGGGGAATGGCACTTGGTGAAACTACAGCAGGTATATTTTTAAGTGGAATTGGTGAAATTTTTGGTGGTCTCGCAGTTGGATTTAGCTCATATGCTCAAGTCGCTGGAGATAATATTGATGTTGCATTGAATAATGCAAATTACTTTAGATTTTATGAAGAAGATCATAATAAAGTCTTAAATTCTGATACATTTGTCCCAAATTCCAATAATAAAACTATTTCTTTAGCTACTAAATACTTGAAAAGAAATGATAATACTTATAAGAAAGAACAACTTGATGTTGTCTTCCAAGAAATAGATTTAACTAAACAAGGTAGTTACAAAATTACTTTTGGAGATCATATTTCATATCCAATATCAAGACATGATCCTGATGCAATTTACTATCACCCTTTTGCTCCAAATCCAGAACTTATTACATCTTCTAAAGTTTATGTTAAATTTAGAGAGGCATTACAGTTACCTAAAGAAAAAGAATTTAGCCTTGATAATATTCAAAAAATTATTTTACCGAATCAGGCGCAAAGATTGATTACCTACAGACATGACATGTATGCTCCTTGGATTACATATCGCTATGATGCAGAAATGAATGCTGCACGAAAAATTCAAATGAATGCAAAATTTATTTTTGATTATAGCGTAATGCGAGGGGCAGGTGATAAAGCAATTTCTGAATTAAAGTTTGATTATCAAAATACAGATATAAAAATAAAATTAAATTCAAATAATTCTGGAATTCACTTTGTCTCTCCGCATGTCCATGATCGTGCTATAAATAAGATAAATTATAATTTTGAAGTTCTTGCTGAAAATTCACAAAAAGATAATGAATTTCATCTCCACTTAAATGGCGATACAAAGTATAGTATAATATCGCAAGAAAAAGATAATTGGCATTTTCATATAGATCATAACATAATAAATTCAGAATTTCTTGAAAGTGATAAAAAGCTCTCTTTGACTTATTTTAATAAACAACAGAAAAATTTAACAATTTCATTCCCTGGAAAAAAACCCGCAAAAATTTATATTCATGATAAATTTGGAATTACTTACTTAGTAAATGGAAATGGAGTAAATTCTTTAACTGCAGTTAAAGTTAATCTTGATTATAGTAATTTTAGTTCAAAATATGAATTGAATAATTTTATCAATCAAATAAGAAGAAATATTCCAAATGATCTAAGATATTTAAAAATAAACAATTACAAAGAATATTCAACAAGTAGTAAAGAAACAGCTTTTTATGACTTGCAAGAAAATTCATACATAAAAAGTGGTACAGACGCTGAAGATTTCAATATTCTTGGAAGAGTTCATTCTAAAGATAATTTACTATTTTATTCAAAAAATTATATATACAAATTAAATGAAAATAATCAAATCAATATTTCAGCTGTGAAAAAGGATTTATTATTAGATAATTTAGGAGTAAAAATATCTGATTTATTAAATTCTATTAAAACAAATGAAAACGTTATAAGCTTAGTTATAAACGAAAAAGATTATGCTAAGTATGACAAGAATAGCAAACAATTTTATTTATATGCAGACAATAAAATTCCTATTGGTGAGTCGCAAAAAAATCCAAATATTTTTTACTTTTTTGATAAAGAAAAAAATAAGTATTTTAGTATCGATAAAAATTATCTGAATCCAAGCAATTTTAAAATTACCTTGCAGTCTGGTGAAATTAAATTAGTATCTAATATAAAATACGAATGGGTTCTTGAACCTGATTCAGCTGACTCGCTCAAAAATTTGCAGAATACAAAAAAAATTGCTCTATTACTAAATGACATTCATAATTCAGCAAATAAAATTGAGGAAGAACGTTGCCAAAATTTAGGTGGCTCTTCTAATTCAATGCTTGAAAATTTAAAAATAACCCTTTGCAAAATAGGCAAAGATATAAATAGCAGTAATATAAATTATATTTCAACATATAGTTCACAAACTAAAAAGACTCTAATATTAGATGATTCTCAATCATCCTTTAAACAAATTGAATTTTTAACAGGTAAATACTTGTTTGAAGGAACTGGATATGAAAATTGGGGCGCCGGTGATTGGATTAGTTTAAATCCTCCATATACGACAAATCAGAAGCTGCTTGCATTTGGTGAACTCCCTAACCAATTTAATCCTTCAGCGGCTAATAATAGTGCGTTTTTAAGCGATGTGCGCTTTATTGATTCAGAAGGTAATATTTTAAGAGCAATTTCAGGTACGCAAAACTCAAATGCAAAAAATTACGGTATTGAAAAGAAACTCGAAAAGCCTTATGCGACATCTTTACTAGGTGCATTTGTCTATAATAACAAACAAGAAAATGCTGTTTATTTCTTAAAAAAGGACTTACAGTATGACAAACTTGATACTAGCTTCAATAAAGTTTCACAGGGAAATATAGCTGACTTATTTTATATGTTACCAGCTGATGAAATAAAAAATATTAAATATATATTAAAAACTGAGAATCATTTAACTTTATATAAAACAAAAGGCAAAAAATTTGATGGATACTACTTAATTCCTATCCAAGAAATTTTTGCAAAAGATGGGACACATAGTTTTTATTATGTTAAGTTGTAGGAATTAATTTTCCTACAGCAGGATTTCAAGATCAATTTCGTCTCTTATTGGTATCCCATAATCACCTATTTCGGGACATGGTTTTATTTTTCTCGTAAATTCCATTGAATTTAAATGTATTCCACAAATATGGAACCCTCTAGTTTGATAAAACCTTAAAGCATCTAGATTATCATTATGTGTCATTAAGTAAATTCGTTTGCATTGCTTATTTTTTGCAATTTCTTTTAGACGTGCTATTATTTGTGTTCCAATGCCTTTAAATTTTTCGAACACTTCAAAAACGACAATTTCACAATCATCGCCTTGCAGATCATAAAACAAGAATCCTACCCAAGTATCATTCAATTGCGCAATAATACCGTTTAGTTTACTTGGATAATAATTTTTTGTTCTTATAACTAAAGGCTCTCCACCCCAATGTTTTTTCATCTTTATTAGGGTTTGTGAAGAATCATCAGAAGTTGTTTCCCTGAATATTATATTTTGCATTAATTATCCTTAGTTATTAGTAAAACTGAGATAGAAGAAGTCACTTTTACCATATCAATAGAGATAATGCCAAAAGAATCATCACACTTCCCGAAATATAACGTATATACTTTATTTTAGATAATAAAATTTTAGCAGCTCTATTTGCTATTAGCAAATAAGTAAACATTGATAAAACAACCACAGAAATTTGTATTAAAGACAAAATAAAAGTTTGAATTAAAATATTTTTTTCATTAACTATATAATTGGGTAATAAAGTTATGTATAAAAATAAAATTTTGGGATTTGTTAAGCAACAAATTAAAGATTCATAATATAAATTAATTTTATTAGGTTTTATTACTGGTTCATTTTTTTCAAATTTAAAATTATCTTTATTACAAATATTTTTAATTCCTAAATATATTAGATAAAAAGCACCAATAAATTTTAAATAGGTATAAAAATTTGTTGAAAATTTAAAAACACCTTGGACTGAAAATGAGCTAATTAAGGCAAATACAATTAATCCAGATAAAATACCAAAAATTGCAAATATCGCATCTTTCAATTGGTATCTTAGCCCATTATTTATCATCAGTACAACATTTGGCCCTGGTGTGAAGGCTAACAAAAAGACAGTAATAAAAAAAAGATAGTACATAATATTATGAATTCACTATAGTAAATTGAAATTTTTTCGTACAAAAAGACAAACAAAATATAAGTAAGTCAAGCTATATTACATTAAATTTTAAAGAATTGGAAGAAATAAAAGTAAACAGGAAAAAATTATTTAATAATTTTTCATTTTTTTTATAACATATTTTTAATTTTGTTTAAAAAATATATAAATATTTAATTAAAATTGGTTTATTTATACCAAATGTGAAATTTTTAAAAATTCATGTGTTAAATTTTTGCAAGAAATTACAATTATTTAATGTAATATTATTTTTTATTAAATAGTACTAATCAATATTCTAATGAAATAAAAAAATTTTAAGCCATAAGAAAATATCTAAATTTATAAAATAAATGAATTGACAAATAGTATTGTATCATACAAGATTGCCAAATTAAATTTTTTATATAATGGAGTATATATGGCTTTTGCTTCAATTGTATTTGAGAACCCCAAGACTGGGTTGATGAAAGAAGCTCCTGTAGGGTTTTCATGGACTGTTTTTTTCTTTGGATTTATTTCACCTTTGTTTAGAGGTGATTGGAAATGGAGTTTGATAATACTGCTTTGTCAATTTGCTACTTTAGGTATTAGTAATTTTTATTTCATGTTTAAATATAATAAACTCTATATAAAAGACCTTGTTTATTCTGGATATAAAGCAAAATCAATAACAAAGTATGATATTAATTTTGCATCTATGCGAATTGGATTTAAAATACCCCAGTTAACTTAATAAAGTTTTGTAAAATTGAATTTTTGAGGGTTAATCTTCTTTGTAATTAGTTATAAGAAGCTCAAATATTTTGCCTCTTTTAGAAGTATTTGAATTTATCATACGTTTTGCCTCTACTCTAAAGATATTAAAATCTTGGTAAAGTTTATCAAAAAAATCATCACCCGTAGCACTCATTGGATCTGAATTACTCAGCATTTGATAAATACCTTTTTCATTCATTTTTTTAAAAATATCTGCTAATCTTACTTGGTGTGAATCATTAAACACTCCAGTATAGGCATTAAAATTTGAAGTATCAGTTAACGGTCTATATGGCGGATCATAATAAATAAATACGTCGTTACTTTTAACCATAGAGAAAATATTTTCAAAATCACTTTGTAAAATTTCGGCTATTTGAAAAGCTTTGGATACCGCATAGATATTCTCACTATCAAGAATTTTTGGATTTTTATAGTTACCATAAGGAACATTAAAACCACCCTTACTATTCACTCGAAATAGCCCATTAAAACAAGTTCGATTCAAAAATATTATTTGACTTGCTCGAATTGAATTTAATTTAGTATAGGAATTTTTCCGTTTTGAATTAAAATCATCTCTAACTTTATAATAGAATTCTTCTCTATCAGAATCTTTTAGCAACAAATACTTTTTTTGCAACTTTTGTAAATTTTCAACTAATTGATCTGGCTGTTTCTTTATTATTTTATACAATAAAATTAATTCAGGGTTAGCATCTAAAATAATAGCTTCTTTAATGTAATTTGAGTTATATAAATCAAAAAATACAGCACCACCTCCAAAAAAAGGTTCGATATATTTCGTAATTTTTGTTCCAAGATTTTTAGGATATTTAGCTGTGAGCGCTGGTAAAAGTTGAGTTTTACCTCCTGCCCATTTCAAAACTGGTTTAGCAGGTGAATCCACTTTAGGTATTGCTTTTGCTACTGGTGCTATTTGTGAAACAATGGTTTCCATAAATTATTTATTTTCCTATCAAATTTATGAAACTTGAATGAGGTTTATTCCTAACCAAATCAGTTTCAATATACTGAGAAGATATTGAACATGGAGTGATTTTACAAGTTTTCTAAAATTAATAGATAATTCCAAGTCCTGTATTTAATACAGATTGATATTTTCAATGTATTGTATTTTTCTATTTTTAATTAAATGAATTAATTTGCCATTTTTCTATCTTATAGCATGGTGTCAGGTCAAATATGAACAATCCTACATATTTTCAAAATAGGAATTCTAGCCTTTTTCTTGACAGCAATTTCCAAGAAAATGTTTATGCACTAGCCTCTAACGGTAGGAATTATCAGAAGTGGAATATTACTCAAATTGATGCAACTGATCATCCAAATATGGTAAGTATTACAAATGTAGTAACAAAGTATGAGGTTATCACTTTCCAATTTGGCTGCTAAGTTAGTAAAACAATCATTTAGATGTATCCTACTGGCTATATTTCTTCTATAGAGTTTCAAATTAATTTAAATTATGCAATGATATGAATGATTTTTTAAATTTAAAAATTATTAATTTTTGCTTATTTTTAGGAGATATATGAATTTATTAAAAATAAAAACTTTCTATAAATCTTTCCTTGGATTTATTTTATTTTTTATATTTATAAAAGTATCATTAGCCAATGATCTTTGCTCATCTCCTTGGAAAATTGGAATTTATGATAATCCACCTTTTCAAACATCTATTAACGAAAAGGAAAGTGGTCTGGATATTGATATTATTACTGAAGTGGCAAAAAAACTCGATTGTGAGGTTTTATTAATTAAAATACCTTGGAGCAGACAATTTTATGAAGCCAAAACGGGAAGGCTCGATATCATAATGGGTGCTGGTAAAAGAAACGATAGAGAAGAATATTTATATTATTTAACACCTTATAAAAATCTTCCTTCAGTTGTTGTGTTCATGAATAATTCTAAATCTCCTAAAGCATTTACTTTAAGTAATTTAAAAAACATGAATATTACTATTGGGGCTTTAATAGGTGCGGTATTTAGTGAGGAATATGAACATTTAATAAAAGATCCCTTATTTTCCTCAAAAATTGAACTTTCTTCTAAAACTGAATTAATTATTAATAAATTAAGGTTAGGAAGAATAGATGGCGCTTTTTTCACTGGAATATTAGAAGTAAAAAAACTGATGCCGAAAGAGTACAATAACAATGAATTAATTATTTATCCGATATCTTCTATTGACTATGGATATTTTGCTTACAGCAAAAAAACTTTTGACCTTCTAAAGGCAAAAAAAATAGATAAAGTAATTCAAGATTTGAATTCTGATGGGACATTAAAAAAACTAATGAAAAAATATTTCAATCAAAATGAGATAAAAAGTATATCTGTTGCTAACTAAAACTTGTTACATAATATTTTTATAAGTCGCATAAAAATTACATGAAATATTATATGCTAGTTTACAAAAATTTGTTTTCAGTCTCTAAGGATTTTTTATGCATCTAATTATTAATTGGATATAGTAAACTAAGGGAATTTTACTTGCTAGTTTATTTATTCATTTACTTTTTTGCGACGTATTATAATAATTAAAAAAAAACTATGATATTCAAAACTATCTTAAATTCTAATCTGTAACAGATCATTACAATCTTTTAAAAGCAGATAATAATTGATAATTATTATCAAATAATCTATTTTGCACATGCAAAGAAACTGGAGTGATATTTATAAACAAAATCAATCTTATCAAAATGATTCACAAAGCGGGGATATCTCTTTCAACTCTTGGCAGTTTAACTATCAATAAATTATCTACATTAAGTTATCCGTGATGCCTTCTTTTTCCTAAAGTAAGAGGAAGACGTTGTTTTTTAAGTAAAAATTATAATTAAAATTTGATTTTTTTAAAATTTAAAAATATTTAACAATTTGGAGGTGATTTCTATGCCATTAATTCCTTGTCCTACTTGTGAAAAACAAATTTCTTCGAATGCATACGCTTGCACAAACTGTGGTGAGCCAGCGAAAAACCTTAAAAATTTAAAATTAAATTCAAAATTCTATCGTATACTATTACCGATTTCTCTTATATTATTTATATTTATAACACTTTATCCAATGGTTTATAAATTTTTTGTTAGAGAATGAAAAGACACTTCTATAACAACTAAATAATAATTACAAATCAGAACATGTTACTTTTAGAGAATCCGTAAATCTTAAATGTGTGATCTAAATTATATAAAAACAGACAACTATGTTGCTCAAAGTCCTCAAGACTTTTCAGCTTTTATTTTTTTCATAGCTAGAAAAGATAATATCAAACACGTTACAGCACATGGCCGAAGACATACAACCATTACTTTCTTAGCTAGAGCAGACCATTCTATGCAAGTATTACAGAAAATAACTAGACATAAAACTTCTGATATGACAACAGCATATGTTGAAGCAACCCAACTTCCTGTTACCGGTGTTACTGCTAGTATTGATGGGATTTTGGGTTGAGGATCATAACAAAATATTTTACGTTAATTAAATAAAACATTAATTATAGTAATTAGTTTTCTAAAGTAGAAAAAATCATTTAATAAAATTCAAAAGAAAATTTCTTACATAGAAAAATAAAATAGAAATGCAGTACTTCTTTCAGTGGGTAGAATTAAGTTCATGCAAATACCCCCTCATATCCTATGTATCTAAATAGCTTGTTTTTTTGGTGTACCTGAAGGGTTGTTATTTATGAATTTTCCGAATTTTGATGCTTAGCGGGCTTTTTATATTCAAAAATACAAAAAATTGATTCTTACTTGATTCCTTATATTCAAAAAAGTACGATTTTGAATATAAGGGATTCTCTTATATTCACTTTTAACAAAAAATGAATATAAGGGAAACTCTTATTTTCACTAGTTGAAGAGATTACACTCTACTTTACTAGCAATATAGTACATGTAGGGTATTTTATTAAAGGAAAGATAAAGGTAAATCAATAAAATGATTGAAAAAAATACTAAACAAAATAGGGCAGGAAAATACTTACCTCAAATTGCAAGAGTAAATGGCATTAACTATAAAGCTTTTATTCCTAGCCCCTTACCTCCAACTCCTGCAATTAATTTTGATTTGGAGATGATTTCTATTCTATCCAAAGCAGATCTCTAACTAGGAAGATTAAATGGGTTAACTTCTATAATTGCTGACCCAGATATTTTTGTTTATCTTTATGTCAGAAAAGAGGCTTTACTGAGTTCACAAATTGAAGGAACACAATGCTCTTTAGAAGATATATTACTTGATAACGACTCTTTATTTGAAGAAAAAAATGCTGACATTGAAGAAGTATCAAATTATGTTTCAGCAATGAATCAAGGACTTAATAGACTCAAAGAGATACCTATTTCTACAAGACTTATCAAAGAAATTCATAAAATTCTTTTAAAAGGTGTAAGAGGATCTAAAAAAACACCCGGTGAATTTAGAACAAATCAAAATTGGATTGGTAATATTAATAGTACTTTAAGCAATGCCGAATTTGTTCCTCCACCTCCTGAAGAGGTAAATAAACACATGAGTGAATTAGAAAATTATATACACTCAGATGATGACCTTCCTGCATTAATTAAAGCTGCACTAATTCATGCTCAATTTGAAACCATTCACCCTTTTCTTGATGGAAATGGAAGACTAGGAAGATTGCTAATTACATTCGTGTTATGCAGTTGGAATACTATTGAAAAACCATTATTGTACTTAAGTTATTTCTTTAAAGCTCATAGAACCGAATATTATGCAAGACTCATGGATATTCGGAATAAAGGTGATTGGGAAGGCTGGATTAAATTCTTTTTAAGAGCAGTAGCCGAAACCGCTAAGATAGCTAACTATACAGCTATTGAAATTCATAGCATTCATAATAAAGATTTGACAAAAATAAATTTAAATAAACCGACACCTATTATGCTTCAAATTTTTCATAAATTATGTTTTTTTCCTATCATTAATATTTCAATATTAGAAAAACATATAAAAGGTTCTTCTCAAACAACAATTCAAAGAGCAATAAATAATCTAGAAAAAATAGGCATTATTAAAGAAATAACAGGACAAAATAGAAATAGAAAGTATGCTTATTTAGAATATTTAAATGCTTTAAAAAGAGATACTACTACTAAAGTGGGTTAACTACACAAAACATTCCTATGACGACCCCAGCAAAAATCGAACTGGCTTTGCCGGATTTTTTCTTTTTGCTTCAAATTTCTCGAATTTAAATAACTTAACAATATCAACTTAGGCACCTCATACGAGTAACAAACCTGCCAAACTGTAAAGCAATGAATTTGGGACAACAAAATTTTTTGTGAATATAGCAATTCTTCTCGGCTTCATCGGCATGGCCGGCAGAAACATTTGAAAGAAAACTTTAATAAGTACTAATTCTCTAAAATAGCACCAACTAAAAAATGACTTGTCTTTAATCAGATTCTTATAAAAAGCTTTAAACTAGAAAAGTAGGAACTCATCTGTTAAAAAATTAAGAGGTTTTAAATAAAATGCAAATTGAAAATGTTCAAATACCACCATTGAGTGAAAATATTATTGCCTGCCTTTCGTCAATTTATAAAAACGATGTTTCTTATGAATCATTATGCGAAAAAATTTCGAAGGATATGTCATTAATTCAAAAAGTATTTGATATAGCAAATTCTCAACTTTATTCAAAGGGAATAAAAACAAACAACTTAAAAGAAGCAATTATACGGATAGGAATTACAAACCTTACAACAATATTAACATCTGAATATTATAGTCAATATAAAAAAATTGATGGAATTGCTTTTTTTAAATTAAAAGAATTTAATCAGCATTCCATTTTTGTTTCAAAACTTTGTTTTGAAATAGGTAAATCACTTAATTTAGATAGAAAATTTGATTTAATGATTGCAGGTATGTTCCATGATATTGGATTATTAATCAGAGCATTAAGTCAACCTGAAAAAATGGAAATACTAATTGAAAAGTCTAAAAATGATAAAATAAATTTTTATACATCTGAAATAAATATTCAATTATTAACTCATGATCAACTAGGAGCTAATTTACTTGAAAAGTGGGGGTTCAATCGCCAAGTAGTAGATTTAGTAAAACATCATCATACACCAACACAGCATAGAACTTCAAGTATAGATTATTTATCAAAAGAGTTTGATATTCTTGAATTATCTAATCAAATATCGAGTAAATATTCTTTTGGCTTTCATAACAATGATCCTCATGTCAAAATAAGTCAGATTTTACTGGATAAAATTGCTATTTCAAAAAATGGTTTAAACTCTATACTTAAAGATGTTGTTCTTAATTTAAACGTTTTTTCAAATTCTCTATATATATAAGTCCCAAATCACCAGAAATTAATAAAAATTTAATTTTATCGTAAGTGCGTCATCGAAAACATCAGAAATTTTTATTTTACTGCGCTGATAAACAAAATGAAACAATCTTTTTCCTAAGCTCTTCTTGTTTTCTTGATTAATCAACACTTTATTTTCTTTGTTTTCCGCAACACATCTCTTTCTTGATCAGATGGGCTAATAAATCCGTGTCCTTTTTTTTCCTGATCCTGAATAGATTTTTTCTTGAAATTTTTCAGCACATCTTGCAGAAATAATTCGGATTGTAGCTTCTCCTTCGTCTTCATATTCACAGAAGACGAAGAATAGGTAGCGATATTTTTTTGAGTATCCAATGGCTTGGAATATATCTTCTCTTTCACTGTTTTTTTCATCGTATTTAATTTTAATTTTTGGGTCGTTGAAGATGCTTTTGGCTTCTTCGAAGTCGACTCACTGTTCTTTCTTGTTTTTTGCTGCTTTTGCTTCATGCTATTTATGCTTTTCTCATTCATTCATTTAGCTTATTCAGGAATTTTAAATTTCTTTTCAACTAATATTTGCTATATTTACACTTCATTCAAACTAAATTGAAGTAATAAGCCAGAAAAATTAGGGTTCTCCATTTTGCAACCTCAGCAAGAATCGAACTGGCCTTTCCTCAAGCGTTCCTTAAGGTGTTAAAAAACCTTAAAAATTAATGTTTAATTATATCAATATAAACACCTCATGCATGTAACAAATTTGTTTAAATGTAAAGCAATGGAATTGGGACTACAAAAAAATTTTCCCGAATAAGGGGTTTTATATAGGCATCAACGGCAAATAGATACTTATATATAAAATATAGAAAACTATGTGCCGATGAAGATTTTTGTTTCAAAGGCTTTATCGGCTTGGATGAAATGCCATATAATCCTAAAAACAAGGTTTTTAAGAGTTTGTCAGAAACTACTTATCCTGACAATCTTCGTATGTTCGGATAATTACCAAATCACAATTTTTTATACCTTTTGATCTCATTTTTTCGTTTTAACTGTCAAATTTTTTTAATATTTATATATAAATGTAAACTAATAGTTTACATTTCCATACTTTTATTAAATAATTGTAATTGTAAACTAGGAGGAGGGTAGCAAATCTTATGAAAATAAGTGATCTTTTCAAAAACTGGCCTCCAAATACCATAGCAACAAGCAAATGGTTGCAAACTATGGGGATTTCAAGACAATTACTGTATAAATACACTAAGTCTGAATACATCATTAAAGTTGCAAATGGATGCTACAAAAAACAAGGGGAAGAGGTTGATTGGACAGGCGCGCTTTATGCTGTTCAAAAACAGTTAAACCTTAGTATTTATCCATTCGGGTACTCAGCATTGGAACTACATGAATATCGACATCATATTACAATGCAAAATAAAAATATAATTCAACTAAGTGGCGCTAAAGGTGAAGTTCCACCTAAGTGGCTTATAAACGCAGACTTTGGAGTGGAAATTTCGTATAAAACAAGTACATTATTTAGAAAAAAACTACGTAATATTGAGCAACAATTTCGAGGAAATTATCCAATATCAGTGCCAACACCTGAAGTATCAATCCTACAGGTACTTGAAGACGTTAATGATTCTAATTCATTTGAAGATGCTTTGAACATAATGGAAAACCTCATAGGCTTACAGCTTAATCGCATGCAAGAAGCGTTTAATGAATGTAATTCTTACAAAGTTAAAAGGCTCTTCCTGTTCTTAGCAAAATACACATCATTACCCATCCTAAATGATCTGAAATACACGACAGAAGACTTAGGAAATGGAGTTCTACAAATTGTAGAACACGGAAAATATAATCAAGAGTTCAAAATTATGATTCCAAACCAATTTAAAAATAAAGGAGATAATCCCTTTTGAATAAAGAATTTGAAGAACAAACCAAATTAGTGTTATTAGTTTTGCCATTTATAGATAAAGATATATTTGCCCTTAAAGGAGGTACAGCAATAAATTTTTTTTATCAAAATCTACCTCGTCTTTCAGTAGACATTGATTTAACATATTTACCAATTGAGGATAGAGAAACAAGTTTTAAAAAAATCCATCAATCCCTGCATAAACTCCAAAATGAATTAAAAAAGAGAGGGTTTGAGTGTATTTCTGACAAAAAACTTGATGGAAATTCAGAAGTAAAACTCATTGTTTCAAAAGAAAAAATTCAAATCAAAGTAGAACCGAACTTTACTTTAAGAGGGACAGTCCTTGATCCAGAAATGAGAGGGGTATCTAAAAAGATATCAGAATTATATGGATCAACATTAAAAGTAAATTGTCTTAAATATGAAGAAGTATACGCTGGCAAAATTTGTGCAGCACTTGATAGGCAACATCCAAGAGATCTTTTTGACATAAAATTATTATTAGAAGGACAAGGAATAACAAAGAAATTAAAGGACGTCTTTCTGTTCTATCTCATTAGTTCTGCAAGACCCTTTCATGAGCTGCTCTCACCTAAAAAACAACCGATCAAAACCTTATTCGAACAGAAATTTTTAGGGATGAATTTTGAAAAAATAACAATTGAAGATTTAGATGATGCATATAATATATTAGTTAAAAAACTTAAAGAGTTTATAGAAGAAAATGATATTGAGTTGCTACGAACTATTTTACAACTAAACCCAAAATGGCACTTAAGTAAAATTAAAAATATTGAAAATTATCCTAGTATAAAATGGAGAATGCTAAATATTGAAAAAATGTCCGAGGCTAAGAGACAAAAAGAACTGAAAGAACTCAATAGATATCTTTGATAATTGATTAATTTGTATTAGATGGTACTTTATCCAACAATTTTTTCCTGTTTTAAAAAACACTCAATAATGAAATTATCTGAACACGGAGTCTATCTAGACAATGTTACTTCCCACACGTACACTTTCCAAAAACAGGAGGCTCGTCACCATGTCCAAAATATACGCCTGCATTTGGTCCAACGACAAAGCCGCGGAGATGGCTAAATTTTACAAGTCAATCTTCAAAGGAACCAAGATCGGCAAGACTTCTTACTGGGGCAGCAATCCTATGAGAGTCAAAGAGGGTTCCGTATTGACCATACATCTCACCCTTCTGGGTCAAAAAATCATGCTTCTGAACGGATACGCCGAAATGACTTTCAACGAGTCCATTTCGTTCGTCGTACCCTGCAAAACCCAGCGCGAAATTGATACGTACTGGAAGAAACTGACGAGTGATGGAGGCAAACCTGTGCAATGCGGATGGCTGATAGACAAATACGGCATTCGATGGCAGATCACACCGGCTGAATTCGACAAGTGGAACACAAGCAAAAACAAAAAGAAGAAGGAAGCGGTCATGCACGCGATGTGGAAGATGATCAAATTGGACCGCAATAAGCTAAAGGAAGCCTTCGATCGCGCTTAAGAATCAATCACCTCCCCTGACTGGGTTACAGCTTGAAATATTTGCAATGTAAATTTTGGAGAAGGAATTCAACAAGGCAATGAGTTTGTATTTAAAAACATATTTACTGATGGCAAACATTATGGATCCTTTAGATATCTTCCTCATAAACAAGTATTTATGAATCATTGTGATATTGGCAGCGAAATGCGTTTTACACAAATTAAACTTATAACTCTGTTTTGAAAACCACTTTTAAACTTTAAAAATGTATCAAACAAATTTAACTACTTAAAAGTTTCATTTATATTATAATTGACATCATTTATATTCTTCAGTAAAATATTGCTTAATAGAGATAACATATCGAATTAACACATCTTCTTATTGCTTCCAATTGTTGAAAAGCTGTTGTGTAAATATCCTCCTGTAACGGAAGAAGAAGTTGAAAAAGCTTTTTTCCAATGGGATGGGTTCTGAATGATAGGGAAGACCATAAATCAATTCCACCTACTTACTGGTTTATTAGTGAAACCTGTGATGTCAGACTTTTAAAGATAGTCATTAAACCAGTACCAGATACAGATTTTGCATATGTACGAACCGCCTATGATGCAGATGAAGAGGAGATCGTTATTTATGAAAAAAAATCGAAAAGTTTCCGTTCTAACAGATAAGGAAGAAATTAAAAAAGCGGAAGAGTTTTTAAATGACGGCTACCAAGATAAATGGGAAAAAGGTGAACTTGGAAAAAGTTTAGAACACTCTATTGGAGAAAAAGCAAATATAAGTGGCGCTCCAACAACAATTCGTCTTCCGGATTCTTTAAAAATAACAATAGCTACTTTAGCAAGAGAAAAAGGTTTAACCACAAATTCTTATATTAGAATGATTTTAACAGAACATGTAAAACAAAAGAAAAGAGCTTAATTTATTTCTTTTTTATTTTATGAAATATACTAGAATAAATTTTTTAAAAAAATTAATTTGAAAGATCAGGGGTAAAGAGCCATAATTAAAATTAAGTAACAAATTTTAATTTAGGAGTATTTATGTCTGATAACGAAAATATCATTGAAGAGGATAAAACACAAAGTCACCCAATTCTTAAAGATAAAAAAGAAATTACCGAACAAATGAAAGCATGGAAGAATTTTTTAGATAATACAATTGGCTTTGTCTCATTTAACTTTGCAATTTCTTGCTCAGGACTGGAAGGAATAAAATCTCTGCTATGGCCATCTCTTTCAATAGCATTTATTCTCGTTCTCATGTTTAAAACGGACGATATTTTCCCAAAATCAATAATAGATTTAAGAAATAAAAAGAATAAAACAGACGAAGATAAAAAATATTTAATCATATTTGAAAAAAATTTATTTAACTTAGAAAAAGCAGACCTTTTTATAGAAGAAAAAGACAAAATTAAAAAACGTTTTATTAGTTTTTGCAATGACCTAAAAGAAACTCCTCTATATTGGATAGGTTTCATATCTTTATTGGGGGTTCTTTTCTGTAATATTAGAACCTTTAGCATTCATAATTAATTTTCTTTTAAACCTATTTTACAACCCAAAATTGGGACCTTGGGACAATCTTGCGGGGTGTCTTAAGCATATGGCTCAAACGAATAACTCAATGGCGGACCCAGCAAGAATCGAACTGGCTTTGCCGACTTTTTTCTTTTTGCTTCAAATTTCTAGAATTTAAATAACTTAACAATATCAATTTAGACACTTCATACGAGTAACAAACCTGCCAAACTGTAAAGCAATGAATTTGGGACAACAAAATTTTTTTGTGAGTATAGCAATTCTTCTCGGCTTCATCGGCAAATTAATACTTATTTATATAAAATATATACAAGTAGCTGCCGGCAAGAGCAAAAACTCTTCTCAGCATCATCGGCATGGCCGGCAGATAGTTGGATTTTACTTTACTACAAACTTCAAAAATTATGATGTAAATATATTTCAGTTTTTTAAATTATTTTTTTCATATATTTTAAGTATAATTGTTATCATTAAAGTCAATAATTATAAACTACATTATCTTTACTATATAAAATTACTTGTAGAAATTTTAATGATATTTTTTAAATTAAAGCATTTAAAAATGTAAATATGATCAATTTTTTTTCCAATAATAAATAAAAAAAAATATTTTATTATAATTTATATTTTTAAAGTAAATATTATCAAAAAAAATAGATAAAAAAACCTTGTTCATGAATATAAAAAGTTTAATTTTTGGTAACCTATTTAATATTAATTTTACTTTACATTTTTATTTTTAATAAATCTTGAAAATAAAATAAAGCCTTGATAAAATAATAAATTATGCTTATTTATAGCATTATTTCTTCTTAACAGGAGGTTAAATGATCAAAAGTAAAAAAAGTATTACGATAAATTTTTATAAGATAATATGTGAAAAAGGATCTCTATTCGATAGAAATAAAACACTAGAAGAAAATTTTGACTTTTATTTTTCAAAAAATATTAAAAATTTTGGAAAAGAGTACTTTGAAGAAGATAATTCTACTTACGAAATAACATATTTAACTGATAAAATGATCGATTTTATGGGTGCATACTTTGGAACATTTGCTAAATATAGAGACAATAATTTTCCTTATTGCTCAAGTAATAAAAAAATAGAGAAAATTAATACTGATTATATTGTTGAAGAAACATATTTTTTGATAATTCCAAAAAAAGAAATAGTCGTATTTGCAACAAAGAAAGAGATTGGTGGAATAGAAAATTTTTCAAATTATTTAACAAGAAAAACAAGTTTGAGATTTGATATTTTGAGTATTATTAGAAGAGACTCTTTGAAAAATTTTTTGGAAAAAAAAATTGAACCAACTTTTCTTTCTATTAAAATACCTTATCCTGTAAACCCAAAATATTTAAAAGAAATAAAAGAGGATGAAATTGATTTTGGCGAAAATTTATTAGCAATTGCTGATGGAACAGGGTCAAAAGAAGTTAGATTAGTTCTTTCATCACCTAAAAACCCATTGAAAAATACTCTAAATTTTATCGAAAATTTATTTAATACAAAAAACCTACATTTTAAAGAATTAAAAATAAAAATGCCTGAATCTAGCAAAGTTATAGATTTGCTTTTTGATTCGGTTAAATCAAACGTCTCAGTAAACAATACTGGAAAATATCTTGACAGAGATGAAGTTATGAAGTGTATGAAAGAGCAATATAATATACACGAAAAGGATATTTTAATTTATTCTGGAGTTTAGTAATGAAAAAATTTAAATTTAAAATAATTTTAAACAATATTTTTACAAGTATTTTAACTTTAAGTTTTTCATACGCCGGAAAGTTTAGCTTTAATGAATCAAATTTTGAATCTAGATTCTTAAATTTAATGACATTATTCTTAACTCTATTAGGTTTACTATTAGCAACTGTTGGAATAATATTTTCAATTTATAAAGAACCGTCTGTACAATTCCTAGTGCAATCATCTTATTTACAAGATTTATTGTTTTCGATTATAAAAACAATTAAATTTTTAGGATTTACTTCCATTATATTATTCATACTTACGATTATACCATATCAAGAAATTAACAAAATTTATGAGATAAATATTTATTTATTTAAAGATTTAATAGATTTTTGTGCTTTTTTAGGTTTATTTATTACAACAATTTCAGGAATAAATTTATATATAACAATAAAAAAATTTAAAGTTATTATAGAATTTGTAATTAAAACCTCTTAGGGTAAATAAAAAATTTAAATTTTAAGATATTCGAAGGTTTTTTTAATACTAGATTTCATAATTTATAGTACGAAATTTTATAAATAATCATAATCTTAAATTCAAAGTTATAAATTATTTATAAAAACAATATTTTTATTGCCAATTTTATTAAGATTATATACTGTTATTATCAAATAAAAAAAATTAATTTTATTTTATGTAATTTTTATAATTATATACGAATAATAAAAATTCTATTTTAATATATATTGAAATTTATCTTAATAAATTCGAACTTATTTAATAAGAAAATATTCAGTAATATACTAAATAATAAATAATTATATTTTTATCTAATATATTCATATCTTAAAATATTGCCAATATTGTTTTTAATTGAATACAAGTTAAATCTTATAAGCTATAAGATTTAACTTGAAAAAATTATTCCTAAATAATGCTCTAAAATTCCTGTTTTACCAAAGATTTCGTTTTATGAATTAAAAGCTAGAAAAAATGCGAACTAATAAAATTGCGCTTTAGTATAGCAGACTGTCTAAATTGTTTAGTTAAAGAGGCGGTCTGCTCAAAAGTAATACAGTTTTTAGAGTGACAATTTTTGAGATTTATTGAACAGATTCTAATTCTGATCATTTTAAAATTTAAGGATGGCAAAGTAGGATTTATTTACTATTTTTATTTGAACTTATTCAATATTGAACAGATTCTCAATTGTTACCCTATTTAAAATTAAGTCTACTTTTCTAAAGACTAGGCCATTAATATAAGTCCTAGAGAAAGTTTTGTTACCAATGATATGAAAAAATTTATACCTGATCAGAATGAACTCGAGATAAGAACGAGTAGGAAATTTTAAGCAATCAAACAAGCTTTAACGGACTAGCTAAAATGTTTCGTTAAAGAGCTAGTCCGTTAAGTTCATAAAATTTATAATATTTTATCGAACTCCAAATTTATTTCCTTTAAATGAATAAAGTCATAGCAGACCGTCTAAAATAAAGTGTATAAGTGCCAGTCCGCTAAATGTATATAATTTCTAATCTTATTAACCGGTTAATAAAGTATTTTAAAACTATTTTTATACATGTTCAATAAAATCATAGAATACCCTATTTCTATAGTTAAAAAATCAAACCATGAATTATTTATTAATATTAAATAGTTACACTGAATTTTAGCATCAGCATGAAAACACGTGTTTTTAAAGTTTCTCAGTATTTAAAAGAATAACTTTGTCTTTAAATTTTTGAAATTCTTTTAAAAGGGTTGGAAAATATATTCCTTATAATAACAGTACTTTTTTGAATTTTTTTCCATAGTATATCAATTTTATCCTTAAAAAATAAAGAAAAATTTGCAGACCGTCTAAACTCTAAATTTATTCAGACGGTCTGTCACTAAATAATTCAATAATTTTAAATTGTTACAAAGAATATTTTTTCTGGAAGTTTAATTCAATTCAAACAAATTCTTAAACCATCCAAGAAATTAATGAATAAATTAAAAAGCTTAATTAAAGAAACAAGTCCTCTGCAACTTTCACACTTCATAACTAATTTAGACAGTCCGCTCATCCATCTTCATAATTATTTCAGAAGAGAGATTTTTCTCTTCATAAACTTTTTAGGAGCCTTTATGGAATTCACTAGTCATCACCTAAATAAAAAACTTTCCAATGAAAAATTTAAAGAATTGGCCTCTGTGGCCTTAAAGAAAGGAGTTAGAATGTGCGGTAGCATTTGTGCATTAGAACGTAAATCTGGAATTTCAAGACAAACTCTTACTAATATTGCTAAGGGAAAATCATGTTCACATGCCACACGTTTAAAGCTAGAAGCATTTGTTGAAGAAATAGGACAAAAGAAAATCAAACCATTCAAAGGAGCAAAGTTATGAATTTTGCTTCATTTGCTTCCCCTGAATGGGTTAAGGCTCTGCAAATTTGTAATATAGATTTAGGCTATGGCATTAAAGAAGGAAATGAAATTGTCTTTAAAAATATTTTCACTGGTAGCCAAAAGTATCATTCCTTACGATATTTAATTAGGAAACAAGTCTTCATGAACCATTGTGCTAGTGGTTCAGAAATGCATTTGACTCCTGTTAAATTGATTTCTAAATTAACGCAAATTTCAGAAAAAGAAGCTTGGATACTTTTGCAAAAGGAATTAGGGAAGTGGAAAGACTTCCCTAGTCCAACACTTATAAGCTTAAATAAATATAAAAAAGAAAATGTTCCAACTAATTCAAAAAATTATTCTGAATTTAGAACATTTTCTGATTGCATGCAAAATGAATGGTATCAAAGACGTTGCGAACTTTTAACTTTAATTGCCAAAGAATTAGAACTTACAAAAAATAAAAATGCATCCAAGCAAGTATTAGAGTGGTGGGAAAAAAGAGGATTCAATTTAGAATGTGCATTTTATGGCAAAAAATCTTTTGTCTTACTAAATTCCCCTGAACAATTAGAAAAATTAAATTGTGTTCAAAAGTTAACACTTGAAGAAAAATATTTAACAGGAATTTGGAAACCCCATGCCATCACAAATAAACCTTGTTTGCAATGGATTAGTAAAGACTATTTAGCAATGTTCTTTTGCTGGAATTATTTAAATGATCCAAATGGCAATGCAATAGAATATGTTACAGGAATAAGAGCACGGTATACAAACATACAACCAACAAACCAACCAAAAGAAGTTACATTAGGAATAAAACATATTCCTGAATTAGAAGGATTTCCTGCTAGCATTGGTTACTATGGTTTACTTATTCCAAAAGCTTTAGATCATAAAAATACATCATGGTTGCAATACAACGGTTGTGAAAATTTTACTGTTATTTTGACTGAAGGCTGCACAGATATGCTGGCAGGCAGACATTTATTAAAAAGAAGTGATGTTATTTGGGCCACATCAGGACAAATTCAAAGTGCAATGTGGAAAGATAACTTAAGATTAATTCGTAATTGTAAACGACTTATTATTGCTTTTAATAACGACAATAAATCTAAATTAAATACAGGCCAAGAATTAGCCATTAAAACAAAAGAAGCCGCAGAACAATTTGGCATAAAAAATGTAGAACTTTTTCCCATTGAATTATTAGAAAGTTGCAATGATTTAAATGATTTACTCAAAAAAAAGAAAGCCTCTAACAGCAACTTAGAAGCTTTCAAAAACTACTTTTAGGAGGTTTTCATCACAATGCCGCAATATAATATAAGTTATGAAAATAAGCAAGTTGAGAATATTAAAAAATATAGACAAGAAAAAAACCATCATTTGACAAATATTGTTACTGCAAAATCTATTGATGAATTATTAAGAAAAGAAGTTTTAAAATATAAACTAAAAGGGTTTAGTCAATTAAGAATAACTGAATATATATTTCAAAACTCTTTAAAAAACTTATATTACTATGAAAGTAATAAAGAACACCCAACAAAACGCATTCGTTTTCATAAAGAGCATATTTTAAATACAATTAGCGTTATGGATCATGAAATTGCATTTCAAAATTTAGAAGAAATTAAAAAGAAAATTCAATATAAAGGCTCAAGTTATCAAACTTCTTTAGCTATATTTACTAAGTTTATATTACCAGCTTTAAATCATGACAGTCAAAATAATCCCGAAATAATTGCTAAAGTAATAATGCATTTTATTTGGCAAGTAAAAAGAAAAATGAATGCCTTAAAAGTTCAAAATCACTTATGTCCTATATTTATCAATGTTCATCAGGGTGTAGGTAAGACAGAGTTTGTTAAAAACTTATGCAAACCATTTAGTCAATTTGGTTCCTTCTTTTTAAATAAAAGTGTTGGAGAAATTGTTGACTCAAGAGAAATTGCCTCTAACTTAGAACGCAATATTTTATTTTTAGATGAACTTGCCCAAGCTGAAAAAAGTGACATCAGTTATTTAAAAAATATTATTACGACAGAAACCTTATCTCCAAGAATTTTAGGCTCTAATAAAACCATACATGTTGAAAATAAATCTACTTTTATTGCAACTGCAAATGTTTTAAATTTAGCAGAGAAAATTAAAGATGATACTGGAAACAGACGTTTCTTTCCTATTGAAGTAAAATCATTTAAAGAAATAAGCGTTCCCTATTATGCTTTAGAAAATTTAAATTATTTAACTGAAAATGAAAAAAGAGATGGTTATTTATATCCTTTAAATTTTGATGGTACTTGGCTATGGACCCTAGTTGATGAAAACTGGAAATGTTTTTTATCCTTAGAAGAAATTGCAGCCATTCAAAAGAAACACACTGTTTTAACTGACGTTGATGAATTTATTGAAATTTTTAATATATCGATAGATAAAAATAGTTCAGCTATTTTAATTTCAGACTTATTTTATGTGTTTAAAAAGATATTTCCAAAAAGTAAATTCGACCAAATTAAAAGCTTTTCAAATGAAATGACGAAACGGTTTAATGAAGCCAAAGTTAATAATGCAGGACAAAGGAAAAAACATACAGGTTTTCAGTTATCTATAAATGAAACATTTAATGGCTATTTATATTAACATATTTAATTTACAACTTACTTAAGTAAAAGGAATTACAAAGTATGCATCAAAGTACTAATAGATTAGCAGGCATTCGTTTTTTACAACGCATCAATAAATGGGAAGCGAGGGTTTCTGTTCAGGGGGAGCACTATTCAAAGACTTTTATTAAACAAGAGGATGCCATACATTGGCGAGAGCTCATGCTAAAACCTTCTGTTAATTTAGTTCCAACCTGTGAAACTTTATTTCCACAATGGCTTGAAAATCCGTTTGGTGCTTATTCTCCTCAAACACTTTTTATCTATGAACAAAATGTAAGATTATACTTGGATAAAGCCTTTGGACATTTGAAACCTGAAGAAATAACAGAACAAGCCATTTTAACGTTTGTTTTAAATTTAGCTAGCTCTACTACCAACCAAGGCAAAAAACGCTCTCTAAAGTCCATTAAAAACATTGTTGGTTGTTTCAGTTCATTTTTAGATTGGTGTTGTTTTAAAAGTTACTTAGAAGATAACCCTTTGAAACGTTCTAAAGTGAAAAATAACTTAAGTATTTTTTATAAGAAAAATCGGTTAGAAAATAATCAAGCAAATACAATAAAGAAAAAAGCTCTTACCAAAGAAGAAGCTAAATTACTCATAGCCCAAGCTTACAAACGAGGATTGCAAACAGGACTGATTATAGAATTTTTAATTTATACAGGATTAAGAATTGGAGAAGCCGCAGCTCTTACATGGGGTGATCTAAATTATTTAAAAACAGATAACCTTGGCACTGTTTCTTTATTTATTACGATTGATAAAACCATGAACCACCGCACGAAAAGCATTCAACGCTCTGCAAAATGTGGTTCTAATGGGCAAGTAGAAATTTCTTATTCCATTGCACTAAAGTTAGAACAGTGGAAAAAAATAGCTTCTGAATATGGCTATCCTATTTCTAGCTTAGACTTTCTATTTCCTTTTGTTGCTCAAAGTCCTAAAGACTTTTCTGCTCTAATTTCTTCCTTAGCTAGAAAAGCAAATATCAAACACGTTACTGCTCACGGGCTTAGACATACAACAATTACTTTCTTAGCAAGTTCAGGCCATTCTATGCAAGTAGTTCAAAAAATAGCTCGGCATAAAACTTCTGATATGACGACTGCATATTTTGATGCAACCCAACTTCCTGTTACTGGTGTTACTGCTAGTATTGAAGGGATTTTGGGGTGAGGGAAAATTAAGATTTGCTTTGATTTTAAGACTTTAAATTTTCAAAAGAAAGATGTGAAGAAACAACTTTGAATATAATTTCGTAATCATTATTTTATAGTGTAATGAATTATAATATAAAATTCGACTTAATTTAATCTTATGACAAGTAAATTTATCTAATAAAATGAAAATAAATAAAATATTCCACAAGGTTTATTAAACTACTTAAATTTATTCAACTTTCCATATTTGAAAAAGCTTTCTTCTTCTAATTTTTTCAATAAGTCTTGAGCTTCTTTATCATTAAGACTTGCTATAAAATCAAGTATAACCTCTTCTGCTTTTGTTTCACTTTTTTTAATTTCTTCTAAAAGCATTTTTCTAAAACTTATAGGAAGAAATGCAGATACTTTTATAATATCATCTTTTGAATATGTATCTGGTACTAAGATATCAATTAATCTACTTACAACATGAGACGCTAATGTGTTATCATTTAGTATTCGTGCAGAATTAAATATCTTATTATTCATCTCTTTTTTAAACTTTTTAATTTTTTCACCATTCTTCTTACTCTTATCTAAGTTAAAGTATAAAAAATTTCCAAATTCGGATTTTTCTTCAGATCGATATTTTAACATCGAATAATAAAAAAATATTTCATCTAACTTATTTAGAAAACTTACTTGATTTATAAATTTTTTTTTAGAATTTTCTTTGAATTTAAAATTAAAAGTTTTAAGTATTTGTTTTTTAGCTAATCTTCCAGAAATACAATCTAAAAAATTATCAATACAATTCTTTAATAAAAATCTAATCACATAAGTTTTTAATTTGCTAAATGAAGATTTTTCTTCGCATTCAGAAAACAATTCATTTATGTATTTTTTGATCGCATCATCATCTTTACATGAGCAATTATTTTTTTTAAATTTTTTATATATTTTATTATCTATCTTATAGTCATTGTCATAAAATTTAAAATCCAATTCTTCAAATAATTCTATTATATCATTACGTTCTAAAATTCCTTCATTGATAGCATCTTCTAAATCTGCGGATAGATAACTAATATCATCTGCTGCCTCCATAATATAAGCTAAAGGATGACGTAGATAAATTTTTCCATCACAATTGCGAATATTTTTGTCCTCTTTTTCTATAGACTTTATTTTTCCTATATATAGACTAATAATATCATGTTTTTTTATATCAGAATTCGATTCGACTACTGAATCATATAATTTTTTAAATTCTTTATAACTAATATATGTTTCTGTATCTTTAGAGACACCAATTATTTTGCTGGTTTCATCCGAATTAAAGACAAAATTATCAAAAGGACCGCCTGGCTTATGTTTAAGAACTGCATCAAGTACTGCAGTGTTTACTTCTATATTATTAATTTTACCCACCGATCCAATATTACAAAGTATTCTAATATTTTGAATATTAGAATCAAATACTCTTCTAAATTTAATACTTTTTTGAAGTTCTTTTTCTCCGGCATGAGCAAAAGGAGGATGACCTATATCGTGAGATAAACAACAACACTCTAATATTTTTTCAATAGAAACACCCCTATCATATCGTTTCCAATATTCTGCATTTTTTATTGTTGTATCTACTTTTTCAAATAATTTATTATTACATAATAATTCATAATATATTTGCCTCCAAATTTGAAGAGCTATGTTATAAACCTCAAGAGAGTGAGATAATCTATTTCTATTAGTTCCTTTTTCTGTTGAATATACTTGCGTTTTATCATATAACTTACGAAATTCAGATAAGTAAATTATCGATCCAAAGTCACGATCAAATGGAGTTCTTTTGTATTTATAATCATTATTATTGCTTTTGCTTGTATGGTATTTATATTTAGTACCTAACCAAGTTATATTTTTTGTATTAGACAATTATAAACTCCATTTAAATATTCCATCACTTCGGAAAATTATAATACTAATTGAATTCTGTTTATTTGTAATTTAATAAAATACCATATCGCATAAAAAAAATTATATAAATCACTAATTTTATTTATAAATTTCGAATTATAAAGTGTCAAAATTTCATTAATAGAGAACTATTATCTTTAGTAATGACCAAAATACTTAAAATTTAAGAGAAAATTTCTGTTAACGAGTTGTTCAAATATTATAGTATCTATTTAATTTTCTTTATAATCATCATTGAAGTTTTCGATTTGAGATATTTCTTGATTTCTTCTAGAAATCCCCCAAAATGGGATGAATAAAAGTATAAATAAAGTTAAGCATTGCAAAATTGATACAAAAATTAAAAATATAAATCCAATATATTTTAAGTATAATTTTATCAGATCAGCAGTAACTATATCTTTTAAGATTGGTGATAACATTATAAATAGCGTGAGAGAAATTAAAATAAAAATCGATATTAATATTGGTGGTATAAAGAAGTTAAGCAACTCTTCATCTTTATTTTTCAGTTCTTTTAAATTATTATTAGTATTATTACTTATCCTTTTTTGTAAAATAACATTTTTAAAAGATTCTGGTGAAACAATAGATAACCATACTCCCCAAATACCAAAAATAATTGCAGCTATTGCTTGCAAAGATGACGCAATAGCCTGTTGTGAGTTGTAAGGAATTACAATTGAATAATATAATGCAATTATTAAAATAATAAGAGAAATTATTATAGAAAGTAAAAAAAGTTTAAATGAGATACTTATATAATGATGCATTTTAATCTCCTAGTCTAGGATTTTCAAACTCATCTATATTTTTAATAATAAAACTTTGAATTTCTGTCAAAGATAAAAGTTTATCCTCATCAAAATCAAATGGACAAGTAATTTTATAAACTTTATTTAATGAGTACCAGTTACTTTTCCCATTTAAACATACTTCAAAATTTAAAGAGCTTCCTTTACTATTGTCCACTTTATTTAACATTAATTCAAGATCTTCTTTATTTATAGGGGATTTTATTTGTATTTTCAATTCCTTAACATGTTCACTTGTTTTTGAAGAGCCTGTAAGAAAATTCCAAGTAAGATTTTTTATTTGTGTTAATAAGCTTTGTCTTCCCTCAAATAAAGTCCTAGTTATTCTAGATTTTAATGCTAATTGTCTTATATTATTGACATTATTAAGCAAAAACTCTTTATTATCCCCTTTGGGATGAATTATCGTTTTTACACACGCCTGAACCCCATGAACTTCCTCCATTCCTTGAGATTTTCTATATTTAATTGAAATATTATCTCGATTACCTTCTAAAAACTCAATTTTTACATGCTTAGACCATTTATACGAAATGAAGTCTAAAAGAAATTCCTCTAATAAACTGATACCTAAAGATTTGCAGTTAGATGGTTTTATGACTGCTATTACATTTAAATTTGTATCAATCCAGAAGTAACCTGGAATACCAGGAATTATATTTTGATCAATTTGTTGTATTTCTGGAGCTGTCTCTCCTGCAATTGCATTTTTATCTAAAGAATATAATTTGCCAGAATTGCTTGAATTAAATTCTTGCCATAACATCATTGTAAAGCAATTATTATGATTTAATATTCCATTACAATATATATTGGATTCTTTATCTATGATCTTTGTAGTAGATAGAGAACGTTTATTTAGCCAGTTAACCAAATCTATAAATGCTTCTTTTTGTTCTCCAAACATAAATTCTTTATGTTTTCCATTTCGAATATAGTACCCAAATTTTTTAAATTTATAAAAAAAAATTCTGAAATCTTTCACAATAAATCCTTTATTGTTTTTACCTCTTTTAGATAAAAATGATTGTTATTTAAGCAATAACAGACAACTGTTGTTTTCCAATAAACCAATAATACAGAGAAAATAATAATTAGTAAAATCTTGTGAGTAGCTAATTTTGGCTCAAAAATAACAATTTAATTAATTGAAGAATTTCTAATTATAGATTTCTATATTTTAAAAACAAAAATGCTAAAATATCATACAAAATTTATACGATTTTTGTGTGATTTGCTTATATGAATAATAAATCCCCATTTGATCTTCCCCGTCCAACATGTAAAATAACGTCAGGTTTGATACAAAAAAAGAGGAAGACACATAGCTCGTGCTTCCCCTTAAAATCAAATTACCTGATGTTATTTGATAATTAAATAATACATAAAGTAAGCAAGATTACAAGCTTACTTACAGGTTTGTTTCAAAATGAGGTGTCTTTTTTCAACAAAAGGACATTTTTATTATGACAAAACAACAAGCAAATTTAATTGGAATTCGTTTTATCCCACGTATTAACAAATGGGAAGCAAGAGCTGCTGTTAAAGGAACACATTATTCCAAAACATTTTTAAATAAAGACGATGCTATTTTTTGGCGAACACAGTTGTTACAACCAACTTCGGTTATTGTTGCAACATGTGAATTGTTATTTGATAGTTGGTTGAATAATCCATTTGGGTTTTATTCGCCACAAACCTTATTTATTTATAAACAAAATGTAAGGTTGTATTTGTTACCAGTATTTGGAAGTTTAAAGCCTACCGAAATTGATGAAAATTTAATTTTATCTTTTGCCATAAAGCTTGCTGAAACAAAAACGGTCCAAGGAAAAGCTCGTTCCCTTAAAACGGTACGAAACATCATTGGTACGTTAAGCACTTTTTTTGAATGGTGTTGTTTGAAAAATTATTTACAAACCAACCCAGCCAAAGAACCACGTGTCGTTCAGAACATGGCTCGTTTTTTTAAACACCAACGTTTAGAGCAAAAGTTTTCAACCAACATTAAAAAGAAAGCATTAACCAAAGAGGAAGCTAAAAAACTTATATTGCAAGGATATGAGCGTAACTTTCAGACAGGGTTTATTATTGAATTTTTAATTTACACAGGGTTGAGAATGGGAGAAGTTGCCGCATTAACATGGGGTGATTTGGAGTATTTAGAAACCAATCCGCAAGGAAGTGCTTCTTTATTTGTTGTCATTCAAAAAACCATGAACCATCGCACCCGTGAGGTACAACTCAATGCCAAATGTGGTTCTAATGGACATGTGGAATTGTCGAATGTCATTGCAAATAAAATAGTCGAGTGGCATAGCATTGCGAAAAGTTTAAGTTACAGCGTTGAAAAAACGGCTGCATTATTTCCTTTAGCAAGTAAAAACCCTTTAGAGTTTTCTAAATTAATTTCAAATTTATCTCTGAAAGCTGGCATTCGTCACGTCAGTGCCCATGGCTTAAGGCATACAACCATTACATTTTTAGCGAGTTCGGGGCATTCGTTACAAGTAGTTCAAAAAATAGCAAGACATAAAACCGCAGATATGACGACGGCCTATTTTGATGCAACACAATTGCCAGTAACTGGAGTCACTTCTAGTATTGATAAATTGCTTGCTTAAAAAACGGCTTAAATTTTCACCACAATTCACCCAAACACCCCCATCCCCTGACAAAGTAAAATATTGAACCTAGTCAGGGGGAGGTTTTGCCGGCGTGCCGGCGAGTGCCGATGAAAATTTTTGCCCTTCTCGGCACACTTTTTTCTTACGGAGAGTAAGAAAAAATGCCATTTGCCGATGAAGCCGAGAAAAAATCTCACTCGATACGCACAAATTTTTTCAATTTTAAGAAATTTGGACTGTCCCAACCAAAAATTGGGATTCCCTGTTGGGACTATCTTGCAGGGAAAGAATAAAGCAGGAAAATAAAGGTTATCCCTATGGCGGACCCAGCAAGAATCGAACTTGCGCTTCAGGCTTCGGAGGCCTACGTGATATCCACTTCACCATGGGTCCAATCAGGAAAATACTTAAAAGTATTGTGGCACATAAGCCTTGCAACAATGCCATACTAAAGTCAAGTTATTGAATTGGAGTATTTTTATCTTCACTTTTAGAGAGATAAGCGTTCACATAGGGTTCAACGTGAAAGACCCCTTGGGAGTTTAAGTAGTCTACGGTCTTTCGTCCAATTTGGGAAAACACAGGTCCTGCAAGCATAGCACCGTATGCTGGACGTACCTTTACTTCATCAATAACAACCACAATGGCAAGTTTAGGATTATTTGCAGGTATAATTCCTTGATAAACAGCAGTACGTTCGGAATAAGCTTTATCTTTATTTGACCAAATTTGTGCCGTACCTGTTTTTCCACCCACTAAAATACCTGGAATTCTTCCCGCGTTACTTTGTTCAATGACATTGCCCATCATTTCGGAAATTGTTTTACTAGTATCTTTGCGAATAAATTGAATAGGTGGCCCTACAAAGTTTTTTTCTTGTTCCAAGTCTTTTGCTAAAATATTCATTCCTTTATCTTGTCCACCGCCCACCATGATAGTAACAGCGTGAGCCAATTGCAGAGGTGAAATTGCAAAACCTTGACCGAAAGACATGTTTGCAAAACGCATTTCACTCCAAGATTCTGGTTTATGAATTCGTCCTTTCCATTCACCTGGGAAACCAAGTCCGGGAGATCTGCCAAAACCAACTTTCATCAAAGATTCATAAAAACGTTCCCGTCCTGCTTTTAAGGAAATTTTATACATTCCCACGTTGCTACTATAACGTAACACTCCTTGTGTATCTAAATTAAAATTCACAGGATGGTCATCATGAATGACTCCCCCTGGAACATTCATTGCCCCACCACGCACATCAAAAATAGTTTCGGGTTGAATAATTCCTAAATCCAAAGCCCTTGCAATCCACATAGGTTTAGAGGCCGAACCAAGTTCAATTGCATCCATAACTGGTCTAAAACGTTTGGCTTCGGGATCATTTACAGGAGGATTATTCAAGTCATAAGTAGGATAACTCGCAATAGCTAGCAACTCACCAGTAGTAACATCGATAACTACGGCGCTTCCCCCTTTTGCTTTTGCTTTTATCACTCCATCTTTTAAGGCATTTTGGGTAAATTGTTGAATAGAAATATCAATTGAAAGACGAAGATTAGGTAACATTTGCGCCGGTTTTGAAGCATCGTTTGCTTTATTAATTACAACTCGGCCACGCGCATCACGTTTCGCATCGACCTTAACAGGCTTTTCAGTTAAGCGAGAATTATAAATTTTTTCCACACCTTCCAAACCAACTCCATCGGCTCCTACAAATCCAATTAATTGTGCAGCAATATCTTTTTCAGGATAAATACGTTTTGGTTCTTCAACGGTATCAATAAAATTTTTCCATTTTTTTAAGGAACCTAACGAAACTAATTCATTGTTAGTCATTTGTCTTTTCAACCAGACAAAGTTTCTTTTATCATTGCGTAAATTTAATAACTCTTTGAAGGGAACTTGAATTTGCTTTGCGACAATTTTTAAAGTTTCTTCATCTTGTGGCATTTTTTTTGTCAAAATATATAAACTGGTACTGGAAACGCTAACAGCCAATACTTTTCCATTTCTGTCAGTTATTGTTGCTCTTGGTTTAGACAAAGTGACACTTGTTTCTAGCTGTTTAGAGCCTTTTGCCACTAATTTTGCCCGTAAATCTGTCGGCAAAACAGTTAACCAAGCATATCTTACCAATATAGCTAAAATTACTGTAAGAAAGATCAGGCTCATCGCCATTGCACGTTTTTGAAAATTGTAATTTATTTTTACTTTTCGCGGATCAAAATAGTCTCGTATTTTTTCCCAGATAGATTTATTATAATATTTTTGCTTCATAATATATCACCCTATACTAATGAAATGAATAATTATTTTACAGTCTAATTTTAGAATGTATGTTTTGGATCAAAAGAAATGAAAACAAAAACATAAAGCTCATTTGGTATCCTTGAGCCAAGATCATATATAGTAAGCAAAGAAGAGAATTGCAATATTGCTGAATGAGTTTGATGCTTCAAACAATAAAATCGCAAGAAAAAAATATACTAGCTTAAATAGTTGTATTAATACAATTTTAATAACAAGTTAACGATTTGGTCATATGTAATTTTATATATTGCACTAGGGTTTTTATTATCTAGGGCTAAAACTTACATGTTTTTAAAAAAATTATTTGCATTTGATCAAGCAAAATTCCAAGCAAACAATCCTTTTGCAAGAAGATCTCAAGAAGAAAAGTTTCTCCATGAGAATTTTAAAAATGGTTTATGTCTTGGATATACAGCTTTATTTGCTAAATATTTAAGTGATGAATGGAATAAAAAAAATATACCCATAGGTCATTTTAATTTATATACAAATGACTACAGTTATTATCCCTATTTACAAAGTGTCATGTTAACACAATCCCATGTAAATCAAAAATTAGATATCAATCTAATGATTGAAAGAAAAAATTTACAAGAATCAAGAGACGCTGCTCCTAATTTTGCAGAAAAAAAACAAAATAGAGAAAAATTAAAACTTCTGAACAATAAAATAAATGATACTCATTATATAAAAGAAGTTGAAGATAGCTATAAAAATAATCACAATTCTAAATTTATAAATAAAAATAATGATTCGGATAATTTACTCGAAAGTGAATTTGATATTTTACAAAACATTTTTAAAAATCAATTTTATGAATATTTATATTCCAAAAAGTATGAATTTCAAGCCAAAGATTTTTCTAGTGATATAAAAAATGAATTAAATTATTTTAGAAATCAAGCAAAAAAATTTGTTATTATCAAACCAATTACAATTACTATAAGTTTATTAAAACACAGTATTTGTATCGCTGTTATGAAAGAAAAATCTTCTTTTTTCTCAGAAAAAATTTATTTTTTTGACTCCAACTTTGGCTTATATCAGTACATAGGACATATAGATTTTTTCCCAAAAATATTTCACAATTATATTAAAAATAGTTATGGGAAAATTATTGATAAAGAAGAAATTTATGACATGTTTTTTTTGCATTCATTTGTATTAAAAAGTCCAGTTTAAACATTTTAAATTGTCTTAGTCTATTTGTATTTTTATTATTTAAATTTCCATTTTTGTTGAGGTTCATCAACACAATCCCAAACTTGGACATTTGTACCATTTGTTGAGATAGCACCTCTGACATCTAAACACTTGCCAGAAATTCCACGCAATAACCCATTATCCATTAATGTCCATTTTTGTTGTGGGACATTCACACAATCCCAAATTTGCACTGCCGTTCCATTAGTGTCAGATCCGCCGCGGACATCTAAACATTTTCCACCAAGTCCTTGTAAATATCCTTCATTAGTCAGTTTCCATTCTTGTTGCGGAGCGTTTACACAATCCCAAATTTGCACATCGGTACCATTATTCGCTTGCGCACCTCTTACATCTAAACACTTACCCCCCAATCCTTGAATTTTTCCATTTCTATTTTTAACTGCAGAAATAGAATACATCCGATATCCCCAAGTTGTGTAATCAGTATTTACTTCACACGTATTTGGATCTGCTCCTCCATTAGGTTGTGATGGGCGTGGATATTTACACATATCAAATGCAGCATATTGTAAAAAAGAATTCCATTTTATATTGCGATCATTGTTTGTTAAATTAACAGGAAGAGAAGAAATATTGTAGCCCCGATAAATTTTATAATTTATATCTTTATTACTTGCATGCAAAGCTTCTAGGGTAAAAAGTGCTGAATGCTTATGATCTGAATGATCATTTCCGTAAATTCCAGTACTATCTAAAGTCCTTACAATGTTTGGCGAGTAATCTTTAATTAATTTTGTTAATACTTCGATTAATTGTTCTCTTGAATAACTCTCAAATTGTTGTGGTTGACAAAAATTGCTTGCATTAACTTTTGGAATAAAAGATGATTCATGTTTCCATAATTTTTCAAGCGAAGTATTACAAGTTTCTGAATAACCTGTACCAGAAGGATTTCCATCTGGTAATCGCATATAGATAATTGTTACATTAGGAGCATCTCTTAAAGTATATAGATCTAAATTTTTTCCTAAGACATTTATTTTTTGCGCTGTCCAAACATTCGCTACTCCCGCCATTTTTGCATAAGCTGCTTGGGTACCAAGTTCTCTTAATTGCCAATGATAAACAAGAACCCCTGGAGCATTTAAGCTTAAGTAACCATCATTCCAATGAATTAAACCAGCATCACCTGAAGTAACATACACAGTCTGAACTTTATGACCAGCTTTAATTGCATTTTCCATATCGGGATTCATAAATAAAAAATCATCATCTTGATGAGAAACTATCTGCATATCTTTTGCTTCTAATGCATTGACTGAGCAACAAATTAATACTGAACTTAAAACAGATAATTTTATTTTTCTTAAAAAAGAAATCATAACTTCTCCCAATTAGATATAAAATTTTAACTATTTATTTATTATTAGTTGCAGACATTATATAGGTTATTTTGATAAGTCAATGAATTAGTTTTTATTATTAATATTATGATTATTTAATATTTTGTTATATTATTTTTAATATTTTTTAAATTAAGTATTTTTTCTAAAAATTTAGCAGCATTTCTTTTATAATGCTGCTAAATAAAAACATTATTCCTCTATTGATATGAAGTATCACTGTAATAAACAAGCCATAACAACGAACTAAAATCGCGTGGAGCGATATGTTTACCATTGGCACAAGAATCAAAAAGCAATTTTCTTTGATCTTCAGTCGCTAAAGATAAATCTATGCCTAGCTCCTCTCCTAATATATTCCAAAGTTTAAACATTTGTTCTTCGCTTAACGAAAGAACAGTATCGTCTTTGGGTTCAGTTGTTCTTCTATCAACAAAAGAATTTTCCAAAATCTTTAAAAGTTCATTTTGAAGTACTTCAGGTCGCATAGTATACACCTCCCGAAATTCAAAATTGCCCCACATACCGAGGATAGATTGCTATTAACAATACTTGGACTCAATAGATTTAATCACTCTATCAAGTTTCATTCCTCGACTACCTTTAACAAGAATAACAAAACCAGATAAATTCACATGTATATCTGTCAGAAACTGACTAGGATCATCTTGAGCAGCACGCCAAAAAATCCTAGTTTTATTTTCAGATAAAAGTAAATCTTCTGTTTCTTTTAATAACTTGTAACAATCATACATTGCTATGCCGTAAAGACACAAGTATGCATTCTTGATATTTTTTAACGCATGAAAAATATTTTCATGCCAGTATTTTGACTCATTTCCTAAATCAAGCATATCCCCTAGAATAAGAAGTTTATTTTTTTCTTTCCATTCATCAGTTTGGACAGAGATCAGGGCAGCGTCTAAACTCATTGGACTTGAATTATAGCAATCATCGAAAAGAATATTTTGATCTTTTATATAAGAAATACGAGAACGCATAGGAGGTGAAACAAATTTTGACCAACCTAAAGCTATCTCATTTAAACTTCTATTCAGCATTATAGCAGAAGCAAATGCTAAAGCAAAGTTACCTGCATTGTGAATTCCAGGAAGTGGTACTTTAAAATGGATATCTTTTTCATTTTTTATCATAGAATTGTTTGAGATTATTTCTATAGAAACTTCACTCCCTGTAGGTGTTATCTCAAATATATCCCACAATATTAGTGTAGATATATTTTTTAGAATGGTAGATTTATCCATTCCAATTTTCGCTAAATATTTTTTTTCAACAACAATAAAGTCATTTTTTAAAGAAATAACATTTTCAGAATTTTCTTCGTTAAATTTTACTTGTTCAAGAAAAAATTTTAATATTTTTTCATCAGCGAGCTGCCATATTCTTTTTGTTTTGGGATTTTTAAATAAAATTAATTCTTCATTTGCAGCGGTTTCCCAATTTATCAAATGTTCAAGATGTTCTGGTCCAAGTGCAGTTAGGATAGAGATATTTGGTTGTCCTAAATCAACGTGCTGAGTCATAGCTCCAATATCATCAATTCCAATTTCAAGAACTAAACAATCTGGTGCTTTATTACTATTATGCTCTTCTTGGCATAAAGTAATTGCCATTCCTAAAAAACCATTCTCACTTTTTTCAGTTTTTGTTACTTTATAGTTTCCACAGCTTAAAATACTTGCAATCATTTCTTTTGTCGTTGTTTTTCCATTACTTCCACCTACACCTAGCACTGGAAAGGAAAATCGTCTACGCATAAATTTTGCAAATTCTCGAAAAGAAGCTAAAACATCAGTAACACAAATACATTTCTTTTTTTGCTCGTCAGTTAATTCATTAAAATACTTTGAATTTTCATCAACTAAAGCTATTTGTACACCTTTTTGAATACAGTCTTTTAAATAGGCATGCCCATCATGCTGAGATCCTTTAATAGCAACAAACAAATGATCAGAATTTACTTTTCGACTGTCAATGCAAACTCCTTTTATCATAATAGTATTAAATTCTTTTTCACATTTTTGATTTTTCAAAATAGCTTGATAAATTTCACTTGCGGAAAGAGGCCACATTTTGTGTTTTCTCCATTTATATTATAATTTACAACAAATTATGCTACTTTAAGACACCTTCACCTGCATGCTCTAAAGGCATATTAGATCAATATAGAGGAATTGAATCAATGGAAACAAGTTTTAGCTACAAACTAAAAAATAAAGTTAGATTTGTCACAGCCACCTCATTATTTGATGGGCATGATGCAAGTATTAATATTATTCGTAGACTCCTTCAACAAGGTGGAGCTGAAGTCATTCATCTTGGACACAATCGGAGTGTAAATGAAGTTGTAGAAGCCGCTATTCAAGAAGATGTCCAAGCAATCTCAGTAAGTTCTTATCAAGGTGGTCACCTAGAATATTTTAAATACATGCGAGAAATTCTTGATAAAAAAGGTCGTCCAGATATGAAAATATTTGGTGGAGGTGGTGGTGTTATTATTCCAAAAGAAATTGAGGAATTACATCAAAGTGGGATCACAAAAATTTATTCTCCGGAAGATGGTTTCAAAATGGGATTAGAGGGAATGATTTGTGACATGTTAGAGAAATCAGATTATGCCCTTTGTGAATGGCCAGTTGGAATAAAAGACAAAAAAGTAAATGCAAACGACCCATTGCATTTTGCAAGAGCACTTACGTTGATAGAAAATAATGCCAGTTTTCTTCCTGAATCTGTGCGAAAGCAAATGGAATTGGGCAAAAAAAATAAAAACGAAAATGGAAACAATTCACATCCCTTAGTTCTAGGCGTAACAGGTACAGGAGGGGCTGGAAAAAGTAGTTTAACAGACGAAATTATTCGCCGATTTACCTATGAATTTCCTGAAAAAAAAATCTGTATATTTAGTATAGACCCTTCAAAAAGAAAAACTGGAGGCGCATTACTTGGTGATAGAATAAGAATGAATGCCATTCACCATCAAAATGTTTTTATGCATAGTTTTGCCACTCGTGGTAGTAAAAATGAATTGTCATCGATAACAACAGAGGCATTATGCCTTGCACGCACAGCGGACTTTGATTTTATTATTGTTGAAACAAGTGGAATTGGGCAAGGTGATACGGGTATATTAGATGTTTCTGACATCAGCCTCTATGTCATGACAAGTGAATTTGGTGCACCAACTCAATTAGAAAAAATTGATATGCTAGATTTTGCTGATTTAATTGCAATAAATAAATTTGATCGACGTGGTTCTGAAGATGCTTATCGGGACGTAAAAAACACCATAAGACGTAGCAGATACGCAGGTAACAAAAATATTTCAGATAATGATTATCCGGTTTTTGGTACGATAGCGGCAAAATTTAATGATGATGGTGTTAATGGAATATATAAAGAACTTTTAAAACTGTTAACTAAAAAAAGCAATT